>JAJDDS010000564.1 GCA_029260195.1 Phycisphaerae bacterium | reverse complement strand
ACCGTACCCCGTGTCGCCGACACCCGCCGCCGCCGTCACATCTTCAAACGTACCGTCGCCACGGTTGCGATAGAGCTGGTTGCCCGGCTTGTCAGACACCTCCGGATCCAGATCGCCTCCCTGCACCAGGTACAGATCCAGGTCGTCGTCTGCGTCGTAATCGAACAGCGCTGCCCCGCCGCCCGTGATCTCCGGAAACCAATAGCGAATCACGGATCCGGGAACATACCTGAAGCGCAGTCCCGACGACTCGGCGGACTCCACAAACCAGACGGGTCCGTCCAGCGACTCCGTGGCCGGCGGTGACTCCGAACTGCGAAGTCCCTCCAGGTCGCGCGCGACCCACCAGGCCCCGGCCGCAAACGTCGTTGCGGCGATAACGGTCATCGCGCCGAGCGTGGTTCGCCCGGTGCAACGCGCACCACGTCTAGATTGAAAGGAAGCCAATAACACACCCTATCCTATCGGTTCCGCACTTGGGCCAAGCGTGCGTTCAACATTGAAACTCCCGGGTGAGAGGGATCAAGCGATCCTGCGGCCGCCAGAGCCGCTGCCGCCTCGTCCCACCGCCCGAGCCTGATCAGTACATCGCCCAGACCCAATTGAACGACTACCGAATTCGGCATCAGATTCGCTGCGGTGGCATAGTGCTGCCGTGCTTCTTCATTCCGGTCGAGCAGGAGGCAGACCTGCCCTTGCTTCATAGAGATGTCAGCATCGTGCGGGGCGAGCCGCGCGGCGGTATTCAAGGATGCCAGCGCCTCCTCGAATCGTCGGCTACCCGCGAGAACGCCCGCCCTGGCAAAGTGCATTCGGTGATCGTCGGGGGACATCGCAACGGCACGCTCCACGGATGCCAGCGCGTCGGCCGGACGGTTCATTCTCGAATAGCACGTTGCCAGATTCACATACGTCGCTATCGGCGCATGGCCCAGTGCCTGTACCCGCGTCAGCAGTTCCAGCGCCTCGGCGGGACGTTGTTGCGCGAGGTAGACTAACGCAAGTTCGTTCAATACCTCGGTGTTGTCGGGCCCCGCCGAACGAGCGTTCTCCAGTGCCTCCGCCGCCTCGTCCAGTCGACCCTGCGTCTTGTAACGCCGCGCAGACGTGAGTTGTGCGCTCACACCGACCGAATAGGACTCCAGCGTGGTCGTCAGTTCATCCCGCATCAGCCGGCGTTTCGAATCCAGACCGAGAGCGAGTTGCTCCTTGGCCTCCTCGTATTCCCCCAGGCCACGGTGGGCTAGGCCGAGAAGGTATCGCGCCCCCTGGTAAGTGGGGTCCATGGCGACCGCCGTGTCCAAGAGCCGCTTGGCATCGGCATACTTGTGCTCCCGAAGCCTGGCGTCAGCCAGCCCAACGTAGCCTGCCGACGAATCGCTTGCGAGGGCGATCACGCGCTCAAACGCCGAAACCGCGGTATCGACCTCACCCGATTCCAACAGGCTCTCGCCATACCGCTGCTGGAGGGCCGCATAGTCCGGATGCTCGCCGGCGAGTTGGCGCACCACCGCCAACGCCCCCGCGACGTCCCCGGTGGACCGCATCGTGATGGATCGATGGAGGGGCCAGTTGGGATCCTCGGGCGCCAGGCGCTCCGCGTTGAGGTAGCATTGCCCGGCCTCTTGCCACAGAGCGTTCGCCTCGTAGACCATCCCGAGATGTCCGTGGGCCCGCGCCGACCGCGGTGATTCCCGAACGCGTCTGACATGTTCATCGATGAGCGCCGTGATGCGGGGATCAAGCCGATCGGTGGATTGGACCAGGACCGCCGCCGGCGGACGTTCGTCCCATGGGTACCAAAGGGCTCCCAACAGCGAAAGCAGAAGCCCCAAGACGATACCGACCCGAGCACGGCGCGTCCACCTGCGAGCGGCAGACGCGGGCATAGCGGTCGGCGTATCCACCGGTGTGCGCGGTCTTCGTGTGTCGCCTGCTTTCTTCCTTCCTTTCTTGGGCATCACGCACCTGTCCGCGGGCCATCGCGAAGTGTCGGTGGTGTCAGAAAAGAAGCAGTCCACCGCCCGGTGGCTCGGGCGCGAGGTCGGGTCCCCGCGGCGCCGGACCATCACCGTTGCTGCCTGACCCACGCAGCCGTCACTCGCAAACACGACCGTCACTCTACACACGTCAGGAATTCGTTTCAACGCGACTCTTCAGCTACGTGCAATGAAGCCGCCGATAACGCGATCGGTGTCGCAGCTTGAGAACCCTGCGGATGCTGCCGCCCCAGCCCCGAATTAGGGGCGTAAGTCAATAGCCAGGGGCGTACCCAGGGGCCGTTAGCCCCTGGGAGATGAGGACGCTCCAACGGCAACAAAGCTCCCGACAGGGGGCGGCAGATGTCCTGTCGCTCCTCCGGGGATTCGCTTCGGCGGGAGGGCGGACATTCGAGAGGATCACGCCTCTCGCTATTGACTTTCGTCCCTGCGGGACTGCGCGCGGGCCAGATGTCCATCCGGCGCCGGCGAGACGCGCCGCATTGCACACGGCTGAAGACTCACCATCGTGGATGCAGCCGAACGCGGCGTGGATCTGGTGGCACTGTCCTGCGCGCCAACGCCGAAGCCCGACGAGGGCGACTCCACCACAGCGTGGCATAAACCGCGCGATGGTTTGAACGGGCGGACTGTCTCCAGGTTACGAGCCGCGGCCTTCAGCCCGCGCCGAGTCGGCGCCGGTGGATTTCACCAAATGCGCCGTCTACGATCCCCTTCGTACGATTGCGTGGAACTGAGGACCCTCGGCGTTTCTCGCCGAATTGAGCAAAAACAAACGCGTGTTATGCAACACCGAGGCTCATTCTGAATCAGTTCACGGCCAGTTCGGACGGTCAGCGAATCGCGCAGTGCCCGGTGGGTCGAGCACCCGCGGAACAAGGGGAATGTAGCCGCTCGGGTCGCCGCCTGTATGCCCGTATGAACGCCAAGCGATGCGCGCGTTGCACCTGGCCGGCCCATTGTCCGGCTCGGGGGAGTGACGGCGTCGCACCTGTGACACTTCCATGGTCACTGTCAGAGGGCGCGAGTTCAGCCCGTCGCCGTCGAGAATGCACCAGAGAGTTCAAGGACGGCTGCCGCCTCCGTAGTGGGATCGAGGGCACGAACTCGGAATACCAGCGCCCATACGCGGGCGGTCGTCTTCGCCTTCGCGGCAGTCCGGCCGTCACGCGAACGACGAGGTTCAAGTGCATGGCCCTGAACATCCGGCGGTGGACCAAGCCTCCGCGAAAAACGCTGAATCAAGCGGCGAACGGGCTCGGCGACCGGTTTCGGCGTCCACACAGCCTCCGCGCCGCCTCCAATCAACCACCAGCGCCCGATCGCCTCCACCCCGTAGCGCCCGCCGAATCCACCTGCGGCGCCCGGTGCAGCGCCATCGCGTCACGCACCCCGGCCGGTGACGCTTCATGAATGCACTCCGCCCGAACTCGCCCCGCCAAGCGCAGGACCGATAAGCAATTGAACTGGACTGGACACGTGCCTGTCCGACAATACTCTCTGAGCGAATGATCGCGGCAGCGATCGTGCCCCGGACGGTGGAGACGGCGGATGATTGGAAGCAGACGAACGGCGATGACAGCCTGCGTCACGCTCGCGATCGCAGGCGCTGGCGCGCTCGGTACGACCCTTGTCAAACGATCGTTCAATGATTTGTGCGCAAGGGCTGACGTGGTCTTCCGCGGGACGGTCGCGACCGTCGAATCCCGCCTGGACGCAACGTCGGGCGTCATTCATACCTACACAACATTCGAGAATATCGAGTGGATCCACGGCGAGGGGACGCCGGAGCAATACACCTTGCGAACGCTCGGCGGAACGGCAGGCGGCGAGCGATCGATCGTCGACGGCATGCCGCAATTCGAGGTCGGCGATCGTTATCTGCTCTTCGTGTGCGGGAACGGGCGGGTGGTGTGCCCAGTCGTCGGGTGGCGACAGGGGTGTTTCCGGATCCACGATGACGCATCCGGAACCCGCGTTGAAACGTACGGCGGGCGGCGCGTCATGTCCGCCGGTATCAACGGGTTGGTGACCGAACCCCCGTCCACCGGAACCTCAGCGCGCGTACGCCCTGTCCGTTTGGATGGGTTCGTCGCCGCGATCCGTTCCGGTATCGAGCGGGCGCGTTTGAAACGGGAATCGCCATGATCGCCGACCGGCGGTGGATACGCCTCTCCCTCTTCGCGACGATTGCCTTGCTCGGTGCCCATCACGCCCACCGAGCGGCGGCGTTCTGCGCCTTGTCGTCGCGATGGCAAAACGGACAGGCGGCGATCTCGTTCAACTTCCCACCCAGCGGTGTCCTCATCAATGGCACAGCCACTTGGAAGCAAAACGTCGAGTCCGCCATGCAGGAGTGGTCGTCCGTGTCGGCGGACTTTCGCTTTATCAGCGGCGGCGGCAGCAGCGCGGGACAGAGTAACGTCGACGACATCAACAACATGATCTTCGCAAGTCAAGCCCAGGGTTCGGATTTCGAGGAGGACGTGCTGGCGCTGACGCTGACGCGAACGGATCTCAGCGGAAACGCCCTCGAAAGCGACATCGTATTTAACAGCGCCGTCAACTGGAACGCGTACGACGGCACCATCCGCGTCGACACGGGTGGCAACGTCGTCTTCGATTTCCGACGGGTCGCGCTGCACGAATTGGGGCACGTGCTGGGACTCGATCATCCCGACGATGGCTGCAACCAGACCGTCGACGCGGTGATGAACGCCCAGACCGGCGACGCCGATCACCTGACCAACGACGATCGCAACGGACTCAGTTTCATTTACTCCGACGGAAACCGGCCGCCCATCGCCGACGCGGGACCCGACCAGTTCGGGGACGGAACCGAGCCGTTCCTGCTCAACGGCGGGGGATCGCGGGACGTGGACGGGATCGTCGTCGCGTACGACTGGCGGATCGACGGTGAATTGGTCGCCCGAGGACGGGTTGAGGAGTTTACGCTGCGACGGGGTTCGTACATTGTCGAGCTGACGGTGACGGACGACCGCGGTGCGTCGTCGGTTGACACCCTGGTCATCACCGTGGGATCGGAGTTCACCCCCACGCTGCCCGGAAACGACCGTCCGGTCGCCGACGCCGGACC
>JAJDDS010000563.1 GCA_029260195.1 Phycisphaerae bacterium | reverse complement strand
TCACGGTGTGGTTGAGGATGAGGCGCGCGAACTCAATTTGTTGCGGATGGTACGCGTCGAGCTCGTTGAGGAACCAATCGTAGAGGGGGCGGTGGTTTTCGAATTCCAGGGTGCAGATTGAGTGTGTGATTCGCTCGATGGACTCCTCGAGTCCGTGCGCCCAGTCGTACATGGGATAGATGCACCATGCGTCGCCGGTTCGGTGGTGCGTCGCCCGGAGTATCCGATACATGACGGGATCGCGCAGGTTGAGATTTGGGGAGGCCATGTCGATCTTGGCCCGCAGGGTGCGCGATCCGTCGGGGAACTCGCCGGCGCGCATGCGCGTGATCAGATCGAGATTCTGCTCGATGGTTCGGTCGCGGTGGGGGCTGTTCTTGCCGGGAGTGGTGAGGCTGCCGCGGTGGGCGCGGGTTTCCTCCGGCGTTAGATCGCAGACGTAGGCTTTACCGGCGTTAACGAGTTGGACGGCGAGCTCGTACATCCGGTCGAAGTAGTCGGACGCGTATCGTACGTCGCCGTCCCAGCCGACGTTGAGCCACCGCACGTCCTCGATGATGGCGCGGACGTACTCGTCCTCTTCCTTGATGGGGTTAGTGTCATCGAAGCGGAGATTGCACTTTCCGCCGTATCGGGCTGCGAGTCCGAAGTTGAGGCAAATGGACTTGGCGTGTCCGATGTGGAGGTGTCCGTTGGGCTCGGGCGGGAATCGCGTGTGCGGAGGTCCGTCCCATCGGTCGGTGCGGATGTCTTCCTCGACGATCTCCTGTATGAAATGCAGGGACTGTTTTTCGTCGCTCGAAGCCATATCGAAGAGTTCGTCAGCCGCCTGATTGATGAAGTACGTTCACGTGCGAACTATGGTTTGAAGACTTTATCTTTGAAGGCCTTGTATTCGGCGCCGGCGCGGTCGGCGTCCATGATGCGCTGTCGCAACTCACCGGACGGATCGACGTACACTACTGAAATCGTCTCGCGGGGTGACTCGATGGTGAAGCGCCCCTTCTTGCGGTCCTTCTTCGGACGGAACATGTAGTCGTAGTCGATGTCGACGACCGTGGCTCCGGTATCGAAGTCGATCGGCGGCCGGTCGGCGATCCCGTCGACGACGCGGACGGCTTCGCGCGCCGTTCCCGAAATGCGGTTGCCGGTTTCGAGCGGGAAGGTATGGGATACCCATTCGCCCTCGAACCACTTGAAAATGGTGGCTTTGGCTCCGGCGTCTTCGAAGGCATTACCTCCGGTGACGAAGAAGCGAGTGTCGGGTTCGATGTAGATCGGCTCGGTTGGTTCGGACCAGTCACCGGCGACGAAGACTTTGGTTGCGTCGGTTGCATCGGCGAGATCCTGCGGTACGGCGCAGAAGCGGTTGTAGAGCTTGACGCGGACGCGGTATTGGTAGGTCATGCCCGATATGGCGCCGCGATCCATGGGTGATGACGCGTCGTGTGCCCAGATGATCTGGTACTGCGATCGCACGAGATCCACCGGGTCTTCCTCTTCGTCGTCGTCGGGTTTTCGGAGGCGAGCGAGATCGCTCTGCGCCTGGCCCTTCTTCGTTTGCGCATTGTCGGTGTCGCGTGTGGTGGCTTCGGGATTGTTGAGCACTTCATCGGCCAAGCGGATCACGTCGCTCAGGCGACCCGCGGTCCACGCATCCTCGAGCGCCGCCTTGGCTTCTCCCAGCAGCTCGCGGTCGGACCTCGGCTTTTCCTCGACGGGAGGCGCGAGGTCGGACTGGAAGGGGTAGGGGCGTTCCGCGCATCCGGTGTCGCGTTTGGCGAGTCGACAGAGTTCGTCATCGAGGGGGGGGATGCTCATGTCGTACTTCGGGTAAAGCCAGTCGTCGCCGTATTGCTTGATCGGAAAGAGTGGGCGGAACAAGTCGGCTTGGACGCGTTTGAGGAGGGCGAAGAAGTCTCCCACGCGCTGGCGTGTTTCCTCTGTCGCCATGGGTTCGTCCTTGCGTCCTTTGACGATCTCGATGGCCGGCAGCGCGGGCAGGATAAAGGGAGTGTAGGCGGGGACATCAATCCAGTCGGCGTACGCTCCGTCGGGCTGTCGCGCGCGTCGTTGCAGGTCGACGCCGACGAGATATGGATTCTGCCTGCCGGTCTTGTATCCAGCTTTCTTGCAGACGTTTATCTGACTTCGCTGATCGAACATGGCGGCGACGGTCACCCAGTTGACGTCGGCTTTGAAGAGACCTGGCTGCGGTTGGGTGTCTTGCTGGTTGTTGTTGCCGAATTGAATGGGTGGGAGCAAGTCGAGGGAGGACCGTCCCTGGGTCACATTGAGTTGGATTGGGGCGATGGGGCGGGCGAGTAGAATCTCGCCCTTGCGCGGGGGTGCCTCGCCGATGTCGGGTACGGGTGGGAGCCAGGGCGCCGGCGATGGGAGTGACGGACTCAGTTTGGCCAGTTGGAGCGGGCTTGATGCGGCTTCGAAGCGCGGAGCGTGGTCGACGATTTCGACTTCTTCGGGCTGGGCGTCTCGCAGTCGATCGCTGAGTTGGCGTCCCGCGTCGCGAATTCGCTGTCCGGATTCTCCGGGGGTGACGAGGTCGTTGCCCAACTCGATTTTGTTCGGAGTGGAAACGAGGTACATTGCCGCGGCGCCCATCAGGACGACCGCGCAGATACCGAGTACGGCCTTCTCGGCGTGCCGCTCGATGATGTTGACCGGTTGCTTCGCCATTGGGGGATCTCCTGCTCGTCCCGAGGTGGGGACCCAGACCTCTAAGCCCTGTTGTCGTCGTCGACCGGTCTTTCCTAG
>JAJDDS010000562.1 GCA_029260195.1 Phycisphaerae bacterium | reverse complement strand
GGGCGCATCGTCTACGACGGCGACACATCGTTTGGTTTCTTCACCAAGGAAGCGCTCGCCCAGCAACTCGGCGTTCGCGACGCGGCGGAGCGATTGTACGAACCCAGCGGCGAAGAGCTTCGTCGCAACGTTGCGGTCGAGCTCGAGCGCATCGCCCCCGCTCATCCGGACGACGCCACACGAGGCGCGACCGACGGCGAGCAGCGGCTCTCAAACCAACCCGCGGTCATGCCCGCCGAAGCGCTCTTGATGCTAGACGAGATCGATACGTACGTGCCCGACGGCGGACCGAACGGGCTGGGCTTCATTCGAGGCATCGCGCACGTCGATCCCGACGCCTGGTTTTTCAAGGCCCATTTCTATCAGGACCCGGTCGTGCCCGGTTCACTCGGTTTGGAGTCTTTTCTGCAACTGCTCAAGCTCGTCGCATTGCATCGCTGGGGAACGCGGTTGGGCAAAACGCACCGGTTCAGTCCCATCCTGGTCGGCCCGGAGCACACGTGGGCCTACCGAGGGCAGGTCATCCCAACCAACCGTCGCGTCGAAGTCGAAGCCGTCATCGTCGAAGTGCGCGAGGGCGAGGACCCCGCCGTCATCGGCGATGGCTTCCTAAAGGTCGACGGTCTCCCAATCTACGAAATGAGGCGCTTCGGAATCGCCATGCATCCAGTCGGCCCCCGGGCATTTCGAGGGTAACGAGGAATCGAACCGCGCGTAGAGTGTCGGCGAGATTCCTCGCTACGCTCGGAATGACAAGGGCGCTCGCTCGGAATGACTCCGAGCGCGACGAAGCGGCGCGACGGTGAATTGCCAGGTTGGCAGCCGTCGGCGATAATCCGGTATGCGCTATTCTCGGGTTCATCTAGCATCGATCGGCTACGAGCTGGCGCCCAACGTTGTTCACTCATTGGCGTTGGAGGAGCGTCTGAAGCCGGTCTACGACTCGATCACAGTGCCTCCCGGGCAGATCGAACTCCTAACCGGCGTGCGCGAGCGGCGGTACTGGGATCCGGGGCAGACGATGGCTGGTGGCGCCGCCAAAGCCGCCCGCAAGGCGCTCGAAAGCGCGGGCGTCGCGGCGAGTGATGTCGGCATGCTAATCTATGGCGGAGTGTGTCGCGACAATCTCGAGCCCGCCACCGCCTGCGCGGTCGCAGCCGACCTCGGAATGGGGGGTGACGTCGTCGTTCACGACATCTCCAACGCTTGCTTGGGACTCATGACCGGCATGTTTCACGTCGCCGCAGCCATCGAGACCAGACAGATCCGGTGTGGCCTGGTCGTGTCGTGCGAGTCCGCCCGTCAGATCGTGGACCTCACAATCGAGCGGATGCTTCGGCAACCGGACATTGCCACCTTCCGCGAATCGATCGCCACCATGACCGGCGGCTCGGGGGCTGCGGCTGTCCTGCTGACGGATGGGTCCACGGATGTCCGTGGGCACCGGATGGTCGGCGGTGTCGTACGAAGCGCTCCGGAGCATCACGCGTTAAGTCGTTGGGGGCCCGATTCCGGTGTGCCCACCAGCGGACCACAGATCATGGTGACTGACGCGGTCGGCACGCTTGAGCATGGCGTCGCGCTCGGCGTGCAAACGTACCGCGCCTTCCTGCCTGAGGTAGCTTGGCCGGAGACAGGTCCCGAGCGAGTGATCTGTCATCAGGTGGGTTCCGCCCATCGGATCGGCGTACTGAAGACGCTGGGCATCCCGATCGATCGCGATTTCTCGACGTACGAGTATCTCGGGAACATCGGCACGGTGTCGGTGCCGTTGACGGCTGCGGTGGCTGCGGAGCGCGGGTTTCTCCAAGCCGGCCAGCGCGTCGGGTTCTTCGGAATCGGCAGCGGGCTGAACTGCCTGATGCTCGGACTGGAGTGGTGATCCCCGGTGAGTTTCGATATCGAATGCCATCGCGACCTGTACCCGTTCAAGAGCCAGTGGCTGTCCGTTGGCGGGCATCGATACCATTACGTTGACGAAGGACAAGGCGACCCGGTCGTCATGGTGCATGGCAACCCGACGTGGTCTTTTTTCTTTCGGTCGCTCATTCGCGAGCTTAGCAGCGATTATCGGGTAATCGCCATGGACCACATCGGGTGCGGGCTGTCCGACAAGCCCGGCGACAACGAGTACAATTATTGCCTGCGGCGACGGATTGACGATCTCGACGCGTTGCTGGAGCACCTGAGTCTGACCGGGAACCTGACGTTCGCCGTACACGATTGGGGCGGCATGATCGGGATGGGTTGCGCGTTGCGCCACGCTGATCGGATCAAGCGACTCATCGTGCTCAACACGGCTGCGTTCTTTCCGCCTGCCGGAAAGCCCCTGCCAAATCGCCTGAAGATCATCCGCAATTGCCGGGCGTTCGCCGCGTTGTCCGTGCGCGGATTCAACGCGTTCTCCTACCTGGCGACGTACATGGCGTGCGTCAAGCCGATGCGGAAAAACGTGAAGGCGGCGTACCGCGCGCCGTACGACACATGGGCCAATCGGATAGCGACGTTGCGTTTCGTGCAGGATATTCCGGTGAAACCGGGCGATCCGAGCTACGACACCGTGCAAGAGATCGACAAAAACCTGCGCCTCCTGGAAGACGTTCCGACGCTGATCGGCTGGGGGCTGCGGGACTTCGTTTTCGACGGCGACTATCTCGCCGAATGGCGGCGGCGCTTTCCGAACGCACAGGTCCGCGCGTTCGAGGACGCCGGCCACTACATTCTCGAAGACAAGGCCGACGAACTCCCGGCGCTGATCCGCACATTCCTAACTCATCACCCGATCGTGGCGCCGCCGCGTGCACCCGCGAGAACTGAGTCGTGATCGCACCGAATCAAACACAGGACGCCGTTGCGAGCGCCGCGTCGTCGCCGGTCAACATCGCCGACCGATTGACCGCGGTGGCGGGCCGCCTCGGGGATAAGAATGCCGTCGTCTGGCCCACCGGCCGCGACTCGGCGGGCAAGACGCGATACGAGCGGCTCACGTTTACGGATCTTCGGCGCAACGTGGACGGCTACGCTCACGGCTTGGCGCGCGTCGGCGTGACGCGCGGCATGCGGACCGTTCTGTTCGTCAAACCCGGCGCGGACTTCTTCGCGTTGGTCTTCGCGATGTTCAAAGTCGGCGCCGTACCGGTCCTGATCGACCCGGGTATCGGCAGGCAGCAGATGCGCGCCTGCCTGTCCGAAGTCGACGCCGAAGCGTTCATCGGCCTGGCGCTCGCCCATGTGTTTCGCAAGCTGTGCCCCAGCGCGTTCAAGTCAGTGAGGGTCTGCGTCACCGTTGGCCGGAGATGGGGATGGGGCGGTCTGCGCCTGTCCGACTTGCGGACCGATCCGTGGCGCCTGTTCGAATCGACCGAGACGCGTGCGGACGACCCCGCCGCGATTCTGTTCACTAGCGGCAGCACCGGTCCCGCCAAGGGCGTGTGCTACACGCACGGTGTTTTCGATGCGCAAGTGCGCCATCTGCAATCGCACTTCGGGTTCTCCGAGGAAGAAACCGACCTGCCGACATTCCCGCTGTTCGCCCTGTTCGACGCAGCCTTGGGCATGACCGCCGTCATTCCGGACATGGACTTCACGCGTCCCGGATCGGTCGACCCGCGCCGGATCATCGAGCCCATTCACGATCACGGACTGACGCAGATGTTCGGTTCGCCGGCGCTGCTCGATCGCCTGAGTCGCTACGGGCAAACCCATGCGATCCAACTGCCAACGGTGCGCCGCATCATCACCGCCGGCGCTCCCGTACCGCCGGCGACACTCGAACGACTGGCGGCCATGCTTCGGCCGGACGCCGAGATTCACACACCGTACGGCGCGACCGAGGCACTGCCCATCGCGTCGATTGCAAGCGCCGAGATCCTGGGCGACACCGCGACCCAGAGCGCCTCGGGCGGCGGAACGTGCGTGGGGCAGCCTCTTCCGGGCATCGACGTACGCATCATTCGGATTGACGACGAGCCGATTGGCGTGTGGTCGGAGGAACTGGAAGTGTCACAGGGTGACATTGGCGAAATCGTCGTGCGCGGAGACGTCGTGACGACGTCGTACCACCACCGTCCGGAAGCGACCGCGCTCGCCAAGATGGCGGACGGCGGCGGATTGTGGCATCGCATGGGAGATGTGGGGTATTTTGACGAGCGCGGTCGACTGTGGTTCTGTGGCCGAAAGGCGCATCGCGTCATCACCCCGGGTGGCACCATGTTCACGGTGCCTTGCGAAGCCATCTTCAATCAACACTCCGACGTCAATCGCAGCGCCCTGGTCGGTATCGGAACACCGGGAGCACAGCAGCCCGTCATGTGCATTGAGCTGGAGCGCAATGCCCGAGTCACGAATCGCGACGAACTCACGGGCGAGGTCCTCGCCCGCGCCGCCGCGCACGACATGACGCGGGACATCAAGACGGTCCTCTATCACCCGTCGTTCCCAGTGGACGTGCGCCACAACTCGAAGATTTTTCGCGAGAAACTCGCCGTCTGGGCGGCGGAGAAACTGCGGTGAAGGCGCTGGTCACCGGCGGGGGTGGTTTCCTCGGCCGCGCCGTGGTCGAGCAATTGGTCGCCCGAGGCGACGACGTGCGAAGCCTCGGACGCGGTGAATACCCCGAACTGATTGCGTTGGGCGTCGAGGTGATTCGAGGCGACATGTGCGATGGCCCTGTTGTCCAAGAAGCGTGCGCCGGCTGCGACGTCGTTTTCCACGTGGCTGGCAAGTCCGGCTTCTGGGGCGACTACGCGCAGTATTACGAGCCCAACGTTCGCGGAACGAAGAACGTGCTCGCCGCCTGCCGCGCCGGCGGGATTGGCAAGCTGGTGTACACGAGTTCACCCAGCGTCGTGTTTGACGCAAGTGACATGGAAGGCGTCGACGAGTCAGCCCCATACCCAGAGCGATACCTCAATCATTACGCCGCCACCAAGGCCATCGCCGAGCGCGCCGTTCTCGCCGCCAACGACGCAACGCTCCGAACCCTTGCCCTGAGGCCGCATCTCGTTTGGGGTCCGCGGGATCCGCACATGTTGCCGCGATTCATCGCCCAACGACGGGCGGGGAAGCTCAGACGAATCGGC
>JAJDDS010000561.1 GCA_029260195.1 Phycisphaerae bacterium | reverse complement strand
CTGGGCGTCGCATACGGAGATGGATAACATCGAAGCCATCATCGAACGTCTCGACACCGCCGAGCCCACCGTCGAGATGATGATGAAAGTCATTCGCCTCAAGCAGGCGCTGGCCGAGGATTTCGCCGAAGTGTTCGTCGAGACGCTGTTCGCCGGCGAAAGCGGTGGCGGTGGAGACGACGAGCGGGCGGTCATCATCTCCTTCGTCGAAAAAGATGAAAACGGCGACGACGTCGTCCGCAAACTACTGCGCCAGGACATCACCATCACCCCCGACCCGCGGACCAATGCACTGATGGTCATGGCGCCAACCGGCAGCATGGAGATGCTCGAAGCGTTGATTATCGATTTCGACCGCGTCAGCCCGGTGACAGCCGAGATTCGAATCTTTCCGCTCGCCAACGCCGACGCCGAGGAAATGATCGAGAAGCTCGCCGATGTCTTTGGGACCGAGGAGCAAACGGGCGAAGGTCTTGAACAGCAGATTATCTTCGGTGCTCAGGGCGCGACGTTGGCGACCACCGCCGGTGGCGAGGGCGGCGCCTCCCGCACGCCGCTGCGATTCACAGCCGACCGACGGACCAACAGCGTCATCGCCGCCGGGAATCCCATCGACCTGCGCATGGTCGAAGACCTCATCCGCGAACTCGATGGGCAGGAGATCGAGAACCGCGTCCACGAGGTCTACCGGGCTCGACATATGGCATCGCCCGCCATCGCCGACGCCATCCAGCAGTTCAGTGAAGCCGAAAATGAATTGCTCAGCGAGTTGGACGACGAAGTGTCCATCCGCCGCCGGGCGGACAAGCAAATAAACGTCGTCAGCGACGAGGACAGCAACACCCTGCTCGTCGGCTCCAGCTCGCGCAACTACGACAGCGTCATGGAGTTGATACACCAGATGGATCGCCCCGAACCTCAGGTGATGATCTCGGTGCTGATCGCGGAGGTCTCCATGGACGAGCGCCTCGAATTCGGCGTGGAGTTCGCCGGACAGGACTTGAACTTCTCCGAGCACGCCTTTGTCGGAAACAACGGCACGGTCCAGGGATCGAATTTCGACGTCGTCGCCGGCACCGACATCGGGGCTGCGGGCGCGGGGTTCGGCGGAATCTCACTGACCATCTCCGGCGAGGACTTCAGCTTCCTCTTCAGGGCCCTCGAGTCCGAGAGCGACTTGGAAGTGCTCTCCCGCCCAACGCTCCTCGTGCAAAACAACGCCGAAGGCAATATCACGATCGGTGACCGCGTCCCCATCGTGACCGGAAGCACGACGGCTGCGGCGACGGCCACCACCACCATCCAGTACGAGGACGTCGGGATCATTCTCACCGTCACGCCCCACATCAACCCCGACGGATACGTCAATCTCGAAATCGCGCCGGAAATATCCGGCATTAGCAACCAGTCTCTGCAAGTTGCCGAGGGGTTAAACGCCCCCGTTTTCTCCGAACGCTCCGCCGAAACCACCGTGACTGTGAAGGACGGTGAAACAATCATCCTCGGCGGTTTGATAACGGAAAACGTCGACGAGTCAGTCAACAAGGTCCCCGTCCTGGGCGATCTGCCGCTCATCGGACATCTGTTCCGTAGCGAATCACGGATCTCGACCAAGACCGAGCTATTGATCGTCCTCACCGTCAACGTCCTCCGGACCGAGGAGGATTTGAGGTTGATGTCCGAAGAGGAACGCGACCGCACGGGCCAGTTCCCCGACACGGTCAAACGCAGCCCGCTCATGCAAGGACTTCGGATTCGGCCCGATCAGGACAAGTTCGGCCCCGTCCGCGAGACCGAGCCCTACAAGCAGCCCAAAACCAGGAATCCGGACCGCTCGATCTACGGACCCATGCCGCGGACGTACGGCCCGCCGCGACCGACGGCCGACGCGCGGATTAGCAACGCCGCGCCCCAACCAAGAGTGTACGGACCCCGCCTGGTGCGCGCGGAGCCCTAGGATGGGACTTACGATGCGCGTGCGGCGACGACCGTCTGCCCTGGTGTTCGTGGGACTGCTTGCGCTGTTCACCGCTTCCGGGTGCGCTACGCTTGATGGACGGTTCCGCAAGAACATCGTCTCGGTGGCCACCTTCGTCGACAAACGCAGCCCATGGCTCAACTTCGACGACCCGCCACGCGACGTTCCCGGCGGTATCAAGATCCCGCTGTACCTGACCTCGCACGACAGCCCCCTCGGCGTGTTCGGCGATGGCACGCTGCACGTCGACATGTACCGCGTGGACAAAGCCCCAGACGGTTCCGAGGAGCCCGCCCACCTCAGACGCTGGACGTACGACACTCAGCAAGCCTACATGTTCGGTACGCGAAAAAAACAGCGAGTCGGGTGGGGGTATCAACTGATGCTCAACTGGGGCGACGTCGATGTGTTGGGGCGGGAAGTGATGTTTATCGTTTCGTTCGAACGCCTCGACGGGAGGATGATTCGCGGCAAGCGGATTTACTTCAAAGTTCCCCGCGAGGTCTGATGATCTCCATCGCGATAACCCAGCCCGCGCGTTGCGCCAATCGGGAATCGATCTTCGTGGCGACGTGTCTGATCGCCGTTGGCGCGATTTCAGGTTGCGACGAACGCACACGTCCAACGCCGCGATCGGCGGATGCGAATCCGATCAATTCCGACGCCCCCGTGGAGGAGCGCGTCGCCGACCTGACCCCCATCGAGACCGTTCACAGGATTCGTCAACTTCGCGATCGCGGTCAGTACAGCCAGGTCGAGCCGTTTCTTCCGCCGAGACATCGGTCAGCCGTCACCGCGCAGTTTCGGGCCGTGGACCGCCTCATCGCAGCGGCCAGGCTACTCCAGTCCCGCGTCCGCGAGAACATGGGGATCGCCGCGGCGCAGTCATTCGCGCGCTACGCCCAGGTCGGCAACATCATCGGCGTATTCTCGCGAGACGCGACGATCCTCGACCAACAAGTCGACGGCGGCGAATCCCGCGTGACGTTCCAGATCGCAGACCGCCTTCCTCTCTGCTCCGCACGGATGACGCGCGAGGGCGAGCGATGGGTGTTGCACACCGACCCCATCGACGGCGTTCCTGAACAGTTGCTTAAGCTCGCGCTCATGCTCGAGCGGTTCGCCCAGCGCGTCGCCGCCGGTGAATTCACCCACGACCAACTCCACCGCGAAATCGAGTTACGACAGTCGAGCATCATGCGCCGGCTGGGCAAGCTCGTGTCCCAGGCCGACGCCGACGCCGCATCGAACAACCCTTGAACCAGGCACCCGAACGCCTCGACCCCGGCGATCGCCCACACGGTCGTTTCGCGGAGGCGGCTGCCCCGAATCCGGGATGCACTCGGGCGAGACGGTTTCCGGACCCTGATGACGTTCGTGGCCGATGAATGTAGACTGTCACGCGGTTCGGGTTCGGATGATTGTGGACGCCAGTCGGGAGATCACTCATGACCAGTTGGCTGGAGATCGCGCCGGAGGACGCGCCGGAGACCGCCCGTGCGGCACGGCTTGGAGATTGGTCCGGCGTCGCGGTGTTTTCGGACGTCGCTTCGGAATACCACGCCGCGGAGACGGGGACCGCCCTTTGCGATCGTTCCCATCGCGCGTTGATCGAGGTCACCGGCGCCGACCGGGCCGGCTGGCTTCACAATCTGACCACCAACAACATCAAGGAGCTACGCTCCGGGGACGGGAACTACGCGTTCGCCCTCAACGTCAAGGGTCGCGTTCTGTTCGACCTTCAGGCGATGGTGCTGGACGACTCGATCTGGGTCGATATCGAGCGGCGATGGATTGATTTCGCCCGGGCACACTTCGAGAAGTACCGCGTGATGGAAGACGTCGCCCTGTGCGATCGATCCTCTGAGTTCGTGCGTTTCGCGCTCGTCGGTCCGCTGGCAGCCCATCGGCTGGCGGACGCCGGCGTGTCCAACGCCGTAGCCATTCCATACCTTCAAGTTGTCAAAGTGCTGTTGGATGGGACGGATGTGTCGCTCTTTCGACATGACCGTTGCGGCGTCGACGCGT
>JAJDDS010000057.1 GCA_029260195.1 Phycisphaerae bacterium | reverse complement strand
GCGCCGGGCTGATCGGGCTGTGGGTGATGGCCTGGTGGGGATTGGCGTGGTCGTTCCTGGGATCATTCTACTTCTGCGGTAGCACAGTCGCGTACTACTTACTCCGGCGCGACGTGGATGGCGTCGATCTGACCGAGGTGTGCGTCGACGAGGAAGGTGCTCCGGGCGATGCGCCGACGGCGTCGCAGCCCGCGCCGTCGGAGGACGGATCGGCGCATGAACCCGCGACGCCGTCGCCGAAACCGTCGGAATCGGAGGACCCAACGGGTGACGGACCGGGTGACGACAGTTGAGGGGTGACCGCGTCGTGATGTCCGGGGACGGTGATGCGCGCGGATCAGACGCCCGAGGGGCGGACGCATGGACCCACTGATGATCGCCTGGGTGGCCCTCTGTAGCTTGGTCGCCATGGTCTGGGTTCGCCGCCATCAACACCTCACGCGAGCCCGCCGCAACAACCGAAGCCTGTCCTCCACCACATTCGACGGTCCACCGAACCCGGCACCGTCCGTCTCGGTGATCATCGCCGCCAAGGACGAGGAACCCAACATCGACACGTGCGTCCGCACACTCCTCGAACAGGACTATCCCAACTGCGAAATCACTGTGGTCAACGATCGCAGTGACGACCGGACCGGACCCATCCTCGACAGAATGCAATCGGACAACCCCGACCGCCTGCACGTGCTACACGTGGACAAGCTCCCCGACGGCTGGTTCGGCAAGCCCAACGCCATACGCACCGGGCTGTCCATCGCACGTGGCGACTACCTGCTCTTCAGCGATGCCGACTGCGAACACATCTCGACCCGAACGATCTCGACGGCTGTGCGCTACGCGATCGAGAACGACGTCGAGTTCCTCTCCGTTCTGCCGGTCATCGAGCCGAGTTGCTTCTGGGAGACAATCATTCAGCCGGTGTGTACAGCCGTGCTGATGATGTGGCATAACCCGGAAAAGGTGAACGATCCCAAGCGGCCCGAAGCCTACGCCAACGGTGCGTTCATGCTCATTCGGCGGGAGACCTACGAGCGCATCGGCGGACATGAGCGTGTTCGCACATCGCTCTGCGAGGACATGCAGCTCGCCCGCAACGCCAAGAGCGCCGGTGTCACGCTGCGCATCATCCAGAACACCGACCTCTACACCACGCGCATGTACGACACCTTCGCGCGCGTATGGGGCGGCTGGTCACGTATATTCCAGGGTAGTCTGCAGCGCCCCCCCAAGCTGCTGCTGGCGATGACCGTGCTGACCGTGTCCAGCCTGATGCCTGCCGCGACCGTCGCGTTGTCGGTCATCAAACTGACGACGGGCGACGTCGCGGCGCGCGGCGCGTGGACGGTGCTGCTGGTTGCCTCGGGCGTAGCCGTTCTGGCGCTGCAATCGCTGATGGTGCGGTTCTACACGCTGATCGGGGCGCCGATCTGGAAATCGCTGACCTACACGCCGGCTGCTTTGGTGTGCGTGGGTATCTTGGCTGACGCAATGCGCAAGGTGCTGGGATTCGGTTCGACCACCTGGCGCGGCACGACGTACGCAGGTCGGCGCGTGCGCGCGTCGGGTCGACCCGCCGCGCCGGAATCGCCCGCCCATGTCGGATGACACCCCGCACAATCCGAAGCGCGACGACACTCCCTCACCCCGCGCCTTCGCGACGACGACAGGATTCGTCTGCCAGATCGCCGGGCTGGCGTATTTCCTGACGGGGGCAGCCTACTGGTTTGTCAGCGGGCGCGTGCAGGATCCGACACCGGTCCGCGTCGATACCGTCGCCGACTTTTTCAACGACGCCAACGTCACACTGACCGTCACCACGATCAATGTGCTGGCCGCGGTGGCTGGGGGGTTGGCAATGGTCGCGTTCGGCATCGGCTTGCAAGGGGAACGACGTCGCAGCGGCGTGGGGGCGATGATTGCGACGGGCGCGCTATCCGCAATCGGGACCACCAGTGTCATCGTGTACGTCGCGTTCGCGGGCGCCTGGATTCGTGCGATGTTCGCCCTGCTCTACACCGCCGCAAACGTCGTTCTCTTTCTGCTGGCAGGACACAGCGCAGCCATTCTAAAACGACACCCCCCGCCCGAAAACCTCAACGTGGTTGACGACGCCTGGCTCGAGGAGCACGAACGCACGCGCCGCCGTCACTGAATCTGCACGTCATTCGCCCCCCGGTCGAGACGGTCGTAGTCGTCGGGCGTGTCGATGTCGTGGGTCACGCCCGGATCGTCCACCTCGACCCCGCACACGCAATCGGGCTGACATCGCCGCAACTCGTTCAACCCGCCGTCCAACCGATCGACGTTCACCCTCATCGACCACGGGAAGATCATCGGATGCCCCCCACGCCCGGCGTGGGTCGCGATGACGATCCGCCGCGGCGATTGGGCGAACGCCTCGATGGTCCGACGACACGCGCCCGCCGTCAGCGTCGGCATGTCAGCCGGGACAACCAGCACACCGTCATCGTCGCACGGCGGACCACCGTCCAAACGAGGCAACTCGGCGAGCCCGATCCGGACGGAATCGATCATCTCGCTCTCGGCATCGTCGTTCAATGCAACCCAAACGCGCGCGTCGACCGGAAGCTCCAGGGCACCGACCAACGCCGACCGCGTCACGACGACGACCGCGTCCACCCCGGCATCGAGCAAAGTTCGAACGACCGCACAGGAAAGCGTCGAACCGCCGTAACGCAGCGTCTGCTTGACCGTCCCCATGCGGCGACTCGCGCCGGCTGCCGGGACGATGGCGCGGATGCGAGGATCGACGGTGGGCATGCTCATCCGCCCCCACCGCGAATCCGCGTCGGCCCCTCCACGATCTTGCACCGGTCCGCGCGGCGCACCTTGACCAGTTCCGCCGCGATGCTCAACGCGATTTCTTCGGTGGTCACCGCGTTGATGTCCACGCCAATCGGCGCGCGGACGTCCGCCAGCCGCTCGTCGGTGACCCCGGCGTGCCGCAGATCGTCAAAAATCACCTTCACCTTCCGCCGGCTGCCGATCATGCCGATGTACTTCGCCGGCGTGTCGAGGACGACCCGAAGCGCCTCCTCGTCGTGCTTGTGCCCGCGCGTAACGATGACGACGTAGGTGCCGGCGTCGATCGGCCACGACGCGAGCATTGCGGCGATATCCCCCGCGACCGTCGCCATCGGGGGTGGGAAGCGTCTCGCGTTGGCGTACTCCGCTCGATCGTCGATTACCGTGGTATGAAAACCCAGCGGCGCGACCATCTGCGCCAGGACACGGCTTATGTGTCCCGCGCCGACGATCAATAGAACGGGCGCGGCTTCGAGTCGCACGCGATATTCCACCGCGCCTTCCTCCGTCTCGACCCCCAGTGAGATGGACCCCCCTTCCCCGCGTCGGACCTGTTCAGCCGCATCGCGGTAGATGTCGGCGTCGCCCGGTGGCAGCACACACACAGCCACATCCAGTTGCCCGCCGCAGATCATGCCGTCGTCGTAACCGAAGTCGCTGTCCAGTGTGAACGTGATGCGCCCGCTACGACGCGCCGTCAGCAGTTGGTGGGCCTGGCGCCGCACGTCAGCCTCGACACATCCTCCACCGAGCGTACCGGTGATGTCAGCCGCGTGGGTCACACAGAGCATCGCGCCGGGCGGCTGGGGCGTCGATCCGCGCGTCGCGACGACTACGCAGAGCGCCGCGCGTCGCCCCGCGTCAAGTTCGCGCACGATGGCATTGAGAACATCGGGAACCGGCATCCCGCGAGTATACCCGCCATCGCCCGCCGTCCACAAACCGAATCGGCGCGCGACTAATCGTCGGGGTCCGGCTGGCCCTGGACGTCTCTTCAGGCGTCGAATGTCCCGGCGGATGGGCAGTGCTTGCCAAACTCGCACCGATCGCAAGCCGGCTTCCTCGCCGTGCAGACACCCCGCCCATGCCAGATCATGGCGTGGCTGAAGTGGGTCCAGTCCTTCCGCGGTAGCAGTTCCATCAGATCCCGCTCGATCTTGACGGCGTCTTTGGAATCCTTGCTTCGCCAGGTCAACGCCATGCGTTCAGCCAACCGCCCGACATGCGTATCGACCACAACGCCTTCGTTTCTGTTGAACCAAGTCCCGAGAATGACGTTTGCGGTCTTGCGCGCCACACCGGGCAGTTCGATAAGGGCGTCCAACTCGTCGGGGACTTCGCCATCGTACTTCTCGACAAGCAGGGCGCAGGCGTTCTTGATGTTCTTGGCCTTCTGCCGAAAGAACCCGGTCGCATGAACGAGGTCCTCGAGTTCAGCCAGGTCGGCCTCAGCGAAATCGACGGCGGTGCGATATCGATCGAAGAGTTTTGGCGTGACCTTGTTGATCGTTTCGTCGGTCGACTGCGCGGACAAAATGGTCGCGATCATCAGTTCGCAGGCGCTGGCATGTCGCAGGGCGCAATCGACCTCCGGATACTGTCGTTTCAGACCGCGCAGGATTCTCTTCGCACGTTCCTTGCGCGCGTCGGCGGATTCGCGCACCTTCACTTTCGCCATACGGTCGGGACCTTTCATCATGAATATCGGGTCACGGACTAGGTCGGGTCGACCCAACGAGACGCCCCGCTTTCCCAGGTTTCCTTCTTCCAGATCGGTACATCGCGCTTGAGCGCATCGATGAGGTAACGGCAAGCCTCGAACGCCTCCGCTCGATGTCCGCTCGCAACCCCGATCATCACGCTCGCCTCACCGACGGGGACCGATCCGACGCGATGGACTATCGCCACCCGACGCACCGCCCACCGCCGCCGAGCCGCCGCCGCCAGCTTACCCATCTCAGCCACCGCCATGTCGCGATAGGCTTCGTAGTCCAACGCAACCAGCCCCCCCGATTCGGCGTCACGCTCGAAACGCGTCACGCCTTCGAATATCACGACGCCCCCCACGGCTGAATCAGCCCCCAGATGGCGACGAAACGCGACGGCGTCGATGGGCGTGTCGACAATCTCGACCACCTCGAGCGCGTCACAACCGCCGGAGACCGGAGGAATCACCGCGACGCGATCTCCGTCGGACAGAACCGTTTGCGTGTCCGTGAATTCCTCATTCACAGCGAATCGCAAGACCCCTCGACGAACACCGAGCTCCGGCCGCGCCTCGACCATGTGCTCGATCAGCCCCTCGACCGACGTCCCCTGCATCACGTCGAAGGTGTCGCCGTCGCCGCCCGCCCAGTCGCGCGCCGGACCGAGGTAGACCACGTGTACCTTCACGCACCCCTCCTCACTATCGCCCACAACGGCACCGCCTTCGCCGAGCGCCGCTTCCCCGCGCGCATTACGGATACGACCGCGTGTTTGGCGTCCTTACAGAGCCGCGACCGTGAGGGAGCGGACGAACAAGATGTCACGCAACCTTGCTGGAATCGGCACCAATTTGACCGCCTCCCTTGGCCCGATGGCTCGTTCACGACGAAATCCAAAACAAGGTCTCCGTCGCCGCCGCCAACGAAGCCGTCATCATCAACGTCTCTCCACAGTATCGTCGTCCCGGAAACTCGATCGCTGGGCAACGCCCCGCACGCCGCCCGCATCTTGTATGCCGAGGACGGTACGATGTCCAAACCGAAAACGGTGAGCGGGCACGACCCTGTCATTCCGAGCGCAGCGAGGAATCTAGCCGCGAATAAAGCAGCAGCCGGATTCCTCGCGACGCGGGTGCACCATTCTTTGCCGTAGGCGAAGGCTGTGGGGGACCAGTGCGTCCGAAACGATGCAGCCCCCCCCCCACGCTTCGCGCCACCAGACGCTTGTACTTTCAAGGATCTGTTGGGTGGTGACCCGAAGAATAGGGCACGCGACTTGATTCCACGACGCCGGTCGTGGCATGCGCCACCTCGCACCCGTCGCCGAGGGTCAGGGCTTGACGATCGGGCCGATTCTTGGCAATATCTCTCGGTCGCTGACGCGCCGCTAGCTCAATTGGATAGAGCATCGGTCTACGGAACCGAAGGTTAGAGGTTCGAATCCTCTGCGGCGTAGTGATCGTAAATCATGCTGAATCCGAAACTTACGGATGCCCGCCAGCGTTGGCGGCGCGGCTGTAACCAAGGCAAACGCCGGGTAGTACTGCCCGGAAAGCTGAGGAGCCGCAACCGTGAAACGCAAGAAATCACCCCGCACACCGTCCCTGAGACACCACAAAGCCACCGGACAAGGGTTCGTCGAACTTGACGGGCGTCGTGTCTACCTGGGAGCGATCGACAACCCTGAAATCCGCGAACGCTATCACCGGACTATTGCCGAGTCGGAGTCGAACGGGCGGCGGTTGCCCGTCGATCCGCACGACATCACCGTGGCCGAGTTGCTCGCCGCGTTCGGGCGGCACGCCGCAACCTACTATGGTTCGGCGAGTGGAGAATCCGCACAATTCCGACTCGCGACGCGTCCGCTGAAGCGACTCTACGGAACCGCGCGCGTAGTCGATTTCGGGCAGCCAGCGCTGAAGTCCGTTCGGCAACAATTCATCGATAACGGCGGAGCCAGAAGCTATGTCAATAGCTTGACCGGGCGTATTCGCCGCGTGGTCCGGTGGGGCGTGGAAAATGAAATTGTACCGCCGGGCGCGCTGCACGGGTTGGAAGCCGTCGCGGGAATACGAGCTGGCCGAATGGAAATCCGCGAGTGCGAGCCCGTGACGGCTGCCCCGGCGGCGACCGTCGAGGCGACGCTACCCCATAGGACGCCGACGCTTTGCGGGATGGTTCAAGGACAACGGCTCACGGGCATGAGGCCGAGCGAGCTTTGCATCATGCGGGGTTGCGACCTGGACACGACCGGGACCGTCTGGGTCTACCCCCAGGTTGCATAAATCCGCGTCGGCATCGGGCGGAGGTTGCGGATTCTCTTTGTGAATCGCGGGTGTGCACTGTTCGCAGGTGATGTTGGCAAACTTTACGTTTCGTGAGATCTGGCGACCGGGCGATTGGCAGTGCGAAGGCCGTCGAGTTGCGTCAAGAGCGGTGTCGGAAAATGCCACAACGTGGCACTTTGTAATTGAGAAGAGGAACCATCTCGGTATGATGTGCGTATCACCAAACACCCACAGCAACACCCAGAGGTTCATCACCGCGAAACATAGCAGAAAGAGCATCCGACAGAAAGCCCACGCGGTCCCGAACATCAAATTCGAGCAGCAGCAACTCACTTCCGTCGCCGGGTTGGTGCTCATGCAACCGTTTCTGCCGGCCACACCCGCACGGTCCGACTTGTCACTCTGGGGAATCGTGTATTCGAACTCAGCCACCCATCGCTCTGTGGTGGCCGGCGTCTGGTAGGCACGCCGCCGGGCTTGCTTGACGCGTACCCGCTCGCGTTTGCGACG
>JAJDDS010000560.1 GCA_029260195.1 Phycisphaerae bacterium | reverse complement strand
GTCCGACGCGCCGTCACCGTTCAGGTCAGCGAGCGCGAGCGACAGGGGGATGATCCCGACGCGGTGTAAGACGGGCTCTCCAAACGTCGCGTCGCCAGCGTTGATGAGCACGGCTACGAAAAACCGCTCGATGAAAATGGGTCCCTGGTTCGCGACCGCCAGATCGTTATCGCCGTCGCCATCGACGTCGCCAATCGCGACGGCGAAGGGTCGCGAAAAGACAGGATACCGCGTTTCCGGCGCAAACACCGCGCCGCCTTGGTTTAGCAAAACGGATACGTCACCCGACTCGCGGTTGACGGTGACAATGTCCGGAATCCCGTCACCGCTCAGATCGCCGATCGCCATGCCACGGGGTTCCGGACCGACGCCGAACTCAGGGTTGCCGAACAAGAGATCATCGAGCGGCGCACTGTCCTGGTCCAAAGACAATGACCGCGGGCGGTGCGGGCGCGCACCCGGCACGGTCTCGGCGCGCACCGTGTGCGTCGCGCAGACCAGCACAGAGATCACGATCAAGTTCTGTGACGAACGAGTCAGTCGGGCGGGTCGTATCATTTTCGCATGGCTCCATCTCGATCGCCGTCGGGGTCGGTACCGGCGGTGGAGTGCAAACGCGCCGCGGGGAGACGCGCCCTGGAATCGGAGTGCTCGCCAAACAGAAACTACGCGGTCAATCATAGCACACGCAAGGGCGAGATCATCCCAAAAGTGTGCGCCGCCCGCGCTTTGTGTCTTATTTCGCATTGTGTTTCGGTGAGGCTTCAAACCGTCCGTGCCCGGCCGTGCCACGACGGCCTCAATGTTGAGGGATCGGTGATCGATCGGGAGTCGCTGGCGCGGTCGGCGGCGAGAAGGCGGCGTTGGGCTGCGTTCGGAACAGTGCCCACGCACAGTCTGGATCGACGGCTAGGGCGAGCTCGAAGTGCCCGCGAGCGCGGTCCGGCTGATCGTTTTGTTGCAGGATTTCGCCCAGGAAGCAGTGTGCCATGGCATCGTTCGGGTTGCGCACAATCGCGGATTCCAGGATGGACCCGGCGGTGTGTGCGTCCCCGGAATTCCAGGCGAGGTAGGCGTGAAGGGTGTCCCAGTGGGGCAGCCCGGGGGCAAGTCGGCGGCCTTTGGTGAGACACTCGCGGGCGGCGGTGGCGTCTGCCCGCATGACCGCCGCCTCAGCCAAAAGCCACCAAGCGCGCGCGTCGTCGGGATGGTCTCTGAGGTGCCCGTTGAGGATCGATTCGGCGGCGGCGGGTCGGTTGAGTCCGTTGTAGCAACTGGCGACAGCGCGAATGACCGCGGGCGCGGGTGGCTGTGGGTCGTCGCTGTGATTGGCGAGCAGTCCGTCCCGATTCACGAGCGGCTCAAGAGTCGCGAGGGCTTCCTTGTAACGGCGTAGACTCAGCAGGATCAGCCCATGGCGTTCCGCCGTCCATGGGGTGTTCCCGAGCGTGAGGTTGAGCTCGCCGTAATCCCGGGCAGCCTGTTCGAGGTCTCCGAGAAGCGTGCAGATGCCGGCGCGAGCGAGAAGGAGTTTGGGATCCCGATTGAAGCGTTTCATCGACGCGTCGAGGAGGGCACGGGCTTCCTCGGGTTGGCGAATCGCGGTGCGACAC
This sequence comes from Phycisphaerae bacterium, assembly GCA_029260195.1. GTDB lineage: Bacteria > Planctomycetota > Phycisphaerae > UBA1845 > UBA1845 > OFTM321. Next base: position 12,432 of record JAJDDS010000560.1, on the reverse strand, counting down.
TCGGCGATGGCGACGACGTAGTCGACGTTGCGCGGATCGAGCGCAGCCGCACGCGTATGGTGCTCGACGGCATCGTCGTGACGCCATTGGTGCTCGGCGACGAGTCCCTGGGTGTACGCGAGATCGGCGGACTGGTCGCCGACGGCGAGGGCGCGATTGATAGCGTCCACCGCGGACCGAGCATCGCGTTGCTCCAAGTGACAGCGCGCCATCATCCGGTGGAGGGCGGGGTTGTCCGGATCAAGCCGACTCGCCTCTTCCAACGTGACGACGGCTTCGGTAACCCGACCGGTATTGAGTTGCTGGTCCGCAAGGCGCACCTTCATCTGGCTGCGAAGGCGACTCCAGTGTTGCTCCGCCTCGACGAACTGTTGATGCTTTGGGATGGACTCGCAGGCTGTGAGCGTGAAGCACGCTAATGTCACGATGCAGGCAACTGCCATGACGCGGAGGAACCGTGGTCGAGAGTGGGTGGTCATGGGCTTACTCGTTTGATCCGGGATGTTTGGGGTTGGTCTCGTCCGAGGGAGCCGGCGCTGGGCGCTCCGGATCGGGCGGCGCGGGCCGACCGAAGATGGGGACGTTTACATTCTGATCGCGCATGACCAGCCGAGCGATGAAACTTCGTCCGACGGTTGCGTCGTCATCCCATTCCCTGACCTGTCGGAGTTCCTCTTCAAGCTTGATGGCGGACATGAATCGCGGGTAGTTATGAATGGCCATCTGCGTATTCCAGAGCGCGAATCGATCGTGTCCCTTGGCGAACGACTTGACGGCTGTGCGGTAGTGCGACTGGGCGAGTCGTTCGCGCCCATGCCACATAGCGGATTGCCTGAGCGCGACGCGTGATCGCTCGATGTCCTCGAGCAGCCCGGCGCTGAAGCGGGCGTACTCCGCGTCGTTCTTGATGATGCGCACGGTGAGAAGAATGATGACCTCTTCGCGATCGACGGAGTCCGCGGTCGAGCGGAAAAGTTCGCCGATACCGGGCAGATCGCCGAGCAGCGGGAGTTGCGAGCGTGAGTCGGTGTCCACCTCGCGGAACAGCCCGCCGATCAGGATGGTGTGCCCGTCGCGTACGATCACGTTGGTGGTCACTTCCGTGGTCTGCTCAAACGGTAGTTGCGCCGCGGTGAGCCCGCCGACGCTATCCTCGGGATGCAGTTCCATTCGGATGTATCCGTCGGTCCCGACGAATGGGCGGAAGGTGAGTTGGGTACCGGTTTCGAGGAACTCGACCTTCTGGATCGCCTGGGTTTCGGTGACGGTGGTAGTGATGTACCCGTCGCGCCGTCCGACGATGACGTTGCCGGCTTGCTTGTTGAGGGCGAGCACCTTGGGGTTGGCGATGACGCTGGTGTCGGTGACCTGTTCGAGCGCGCGGATGAAGACCGCGACCTGGTCCTTGATGATGCCCAGGGTCAGTCCGCCGTCGGGGACGTTGTCCGTAAACTTGGTGGTGGCGTTGGCGTTGAATTGTTCGAGCCGATCGGTGGGGAGCTGTCCGACGGCGATGTTCTGAATGCCGACGGACGTCGATCCGAGCAACTCAAGGTCGACGCCCCCGACCAGAGTGAAATCGATACCCAAGGCGTTGTCATCGGTCAGCCGCGCTCGAAGGATGGTGGCTTCGACGAGCACCTGCTGTGGTCGCACGTCGATCTGACGGATGATATTCGCGATCTCCGCGAGTCGTTCGGGGTAGTCGTGAACGATGACGAAGTCGTTCTGACTGACGCTGTCACCGCCGGCCTCTTCGGCGCTGGCGTCGAGTCCGGTCTTGGCGGCGGCGGACTTGCCGATCTTCCCGTCGGCGCTGAGCAACGGTTCGACGATGGCGGCGACGTCGGCTGCGCTGATGTAGTTGAGGCGGAATATGCGCGTGGTGACGAACCCGGTGCCGGTGCGCAGGGCAGCCAGTTCAGCGCGGGTGTGCACGTAAATGAAATCGCCGATGATCTGGAAGTCGGCATCGTTGGTGGTCAGGACCGCCCGCAACGCTTGCTCGAACGAGACGTCGTAGAGGTCCGCGGTGACCGTGCCGGTAACCGCTGGTGTGGCGATGATGTTGCGCTTGCCCTGGAGGCTGAGCATCCGCAGGACGGTGGCCAGCGGCATGTCGACGACATGGAGTTCGACCGCGCCGTCGTCGCGAACCGCCACCTCGCTTTGCGAGGGAGGAAAATCGTCATCGACCTGCGGGTGCTGTCCCACCAGCGGTGCCGCGTTCATCGCACCAAGAATCAGCGCGCCGCAAATCGTAAAACCCGCCGGCCCAAAACTCGTACGCATCGATCGATTCTCCACGTCGCGGAGCGCGATCGATGAATGGTCGAATTATCGGCCATCCCCGCGCACTCTGTCCGCAGGGGTTTTATCGGCTTCGATGATGCGGACCTTGATGGTGTGGTTGCGAATGGTCTCGTCGATTTGGGTGAGCAGTTGATTCGTGCGTCGAAGCTCGTCAATGAGCAATCTCCGCTGGGCTGCGGAGTCGGGAATCTGAGCGTGGGCGACGCCGGCTTGAGGGATGGGGCCGATCCAGACCTTCCACATCGTCAGTCCGATCAGGATCATCCAAGCCCACGTGGGAATCGCAAACGAACGTGTTGAATTCGGATTCATGGTCGCCTCGATGCCCGCGATGAGATTGGCAGACACGACCCGCGGGCGGGGAGTCGACGCTACATGGCGCGGTGTTCGGCGCTGTTGTTGGCCTTGAAGACGCCGTTGTCGGGATCGTAGACCCAGTCCGACGAACCGACCGGTGCGTCCGTCGGCGCGATACGGTTGTCACCCGTGAACGGGTTGTCGGGAAGGCGATTCAGGTAGTCCGCCAAGACCGAACGCGTCTTCGGTGCGCCGGGCGGACGAACCAGGGAGCGCATCCCTTCCATCGAAGGATACGCTGCGTCGTGATCGCCCCAGTAGCGGTCCACGGCTGTGCGTACACGCTCAAGTGATGAGATCAGAGCCTTGTACTTGGTTCCCGGCGCGTGACGTTCCTGGTCCGGAATGGCTACGACCGCCAGGATTCCGACCACGAACAGGACCGCCAAGACTTCGACGATGACACTTGCGGAGCGGTTCATTGCAGTGGTGGTATCGGTTGCATCGAGTGTAGCCTGTAGAACGAAATCGCGGCCTGTGGGCCGGAAACATGGTTCTCGGACCTCGATGCCCCTCAATCCCAGCGCTGGAATCGGCGGTAATCGCGTCTTCCTAGTCAATCGGAGAATAGAAACGCGGTTTCAGATTCCCGGGAAGCGACTCCCGGCCGCGGTGTTTTCGAACCTCGCCAAGAAGAGTGCCCGGCGCGATGCAGTGTTCGCGCCGGGCGATGTGGGGGGGGGAATCTCGGTCTGAGGGGCAGCCTACGGTCGCGCGTTGTTCATACTCGTGCCGGACCAGGGCTGCGTCGACGGTGGAACGCCATTGATGAGCTGCTTAAACGTCAGCAGGTCCAACGGATTCACGCCGCCGCTGCGGTTGACATCGATGAAATCGACCGTCGTCCCCGATTCCGGCGCGACGATGTTATTCACAAGCTGCTTGAAGCGGAGCAGGTCCAGAGGGTTTACCAGACCGCTCTGATCGATGTCCGCCGGTAGGAAGCCGATGTCCACGCGGTCCGGCTCATCGACGGCGGGGCCGAGGTCGCCGAGGTTTGAAATCGGGTTTCCGAAAAGATCCTGGACGCTCGCAGACACGGTCAGCCATTCCTGTAGCGTTATCATGCGGTCGAGGGTGAGTCGGGCGGTTCGATCATCCACCAACTCGACATCGGTGATGGCGGGTGGGGTGGCGTCTCCGGTCTCGATCAGTGTGAACGCTCCCGCGGTCAATTTGATACCGCCGAGATCGACCACCGGTTCGGTAAACCCGATGGTGATTCGATCGATGCCCGAGTCAAGATCGACACCGTTGGTGCTCTCGCGCCGCGGATCGATGTACCCGCCGAAGGCTGTCTCGGCGAACGAGACGCCAAGTCGGCCATGGACGATTTCCGGTCCCACCGTGTCATCGCACTGGAATTCCTCGACCACGAAATTGTCGATCCCGGACTCGGTGACCGAGTCGCTGGGGTCGATGTCCGCCACGGAAAACCGCACGCGCACGTTCGCCGTCGGCACCACGAACGCCCCGACTCGAAAGACATGCGTTTCCCAACTGCTCGACGTCCCGAACGTCTCGTCCACATCGACCCAGAACGCCCCGTTGCTGGTGATCTGAGTCTTAAGGGTATCCGGTGTTCCCAACGCGCTGAAGTGCCACCGGGCGTACGAGATTAACGCGTCGGAATCCTGAAGATCGATAACCGGCGAGGTGAGTATGGTTGGTCCACCGTCGACGTCGTTGTTACTGGCTGGGCCTCCGAAACTCTGCTGGGTGATGAAGCATATCCTGTCGTCTCCCTCGCCGGCGTCATGCTCCGGTTGAGCCGCGGCGCCGGATTGGGTCGTACCGACCGGATCGACACGCACCCACTCGCCGGCATCGAGGTTGACGCTGTCAACGGTCCATCCCGGCGCCGAATTCTCAAACCGTTCATTGAGCGTAACGGTCGAGCCAAACGCGACGATCGCTTCGTAAGGCGCGTCCGCCCCTTCCGGCGGATCGAAGTGAGTTACGCCATTGGTGGTCATTGTGGTGAAGTAAAACCGGACAAACGTCGGGCAGGACGCCGCGGGGAGGGCCGCCATAAAGGAGTTGGGACCGACCTCCGTGAGGTTCGATTCAACGAACGCGTCGCCGTCAATCGACACGTGCTGCTTGGCTGAACCGGGGACCGTGTCGCCCTGAAACGCCTCGATGTTGACCGGGAACGTGTTGACTGTGTTCGGCACCAATTGCGCAGGGACGCCGAGAGGGAACTCGAAGTTGACGACGATGAGGTTGTTGACCCAAACGAACGTGCCGTTGCACCGGCCGAACACCATATCGAGCAGCCCGTCGCCGTTGAGGTCGAACACCGCGACATCGTGCAATCCGTTGAGCATGTTGCTCGGGATGTTGCCGGGATCATGCTGGAACGTCACGAGACCGCCGGCGGGACCGCCCATGTTGTGGTGAATGTCCGAGACGCGGCCGCAACCGGCAAGATCCACATCCACATCGGTTGTGATGACATCATTCCAGCCATCGTTGTCCAGGTCGATGACCAGCGAGTTTCCGCCGAATCCGCCGGTATCTCCGGGCAGCTGGAACTGGGAGAAGTCAGCCATTCCGTTCGGCCCGTTGCCCTGGTTGAGCAGGAATTTGTCGATGCCGTCATCGCTGGTCACGATGTCCAGGCGACCGTCGTTGTTGAGATCACCGACGTTGAAGAAGTAGGGAGCGCCGCTACCGACGGATTCGAGGATGTCGAAGAACCCGCCGCCGGCGTTGTTGATCTGCTCGACGGTCCCGTTCTCACCCTTGACGATGTCGTTGAATCCGTCGCCGTTCATGTCCCGGATAACGGCGCTGGTTCCGAATCCAGAGCTTCGCATCGCGTCAGTCATACGCGTCGTGCTTTCGTCGACGAACACGCCGCTTCCATCGTTGATAAGCAACCGGTCCTCGAGATTGCTGTTGTAGTCGGTGAAGTACAGGTCCGGCGCGCCGTCACCGGTGACATCCCCAGATGCCAGTCCGCAGAAATTGGGGGCTATGGGGAGGGTCGGAAAGCGCGGTTCGTCGTAGAAGAAACCCTGCCAGACGCCGCCGACGGAAGCCTGGTTCATGTAGACGCGCGGGTGGGAAATGGTCTTGGGGAAGCCCTGACTCAACGTAGTCCCGGTGACGATATCGAGCCAGCCATCACCGTCGACGTCGACCAACTCGACGTCGCGATCAGCCGTGAGGTCGAGGAATCCCTGTCCGCCGTCGTTGGCTTCCGTTGCGAAGTCCGCGGTTCGATCAACCAGCACGCCGCCCTCGTTCAAGAACAGGACGTTGCGGCGCTTGCCGCCGTTAGTGAATGGTTGCTTGCGGACGCAGACCAAATCGATGTCACCATCGTGATCGACGTCGCCCCACGCGTAGTCCTTCTCGGCAACATCGCCGGCACCGACGCTGGAATCGGCCACCAACCGGGTCGAGGTTTGGTGGTCAAACTCGATCCAGTCGGAGGCGGCGGACGGTGAAGCGACGCTCAGAATCGCAAGCACGGCGATTGCGGCCGTCGACGCGGCGTTTCCTCGGGTTGGCGCGTGTGACGTAAGCTCAGCAAACATGGTTGGTACCTCGTTGAGAGAATGCGTTACCTGGTCGGATCACAGTCCCGCCCGAACATGTCATCGCCGAGCGGGCGAAAAAACGAACAACGCGAACATTCCGCAAACGCACGTCGAGCGCCCGGTAATGGACAAGACGTTCGGGATGGGGAATGTCCGGTGCGAACGGCGCGGGCTGGGCGAGGGTGTGGACGGTGGTTCTTCCCAACTGAGGACACTTGGACCTCCAACTAAGTTGTGCAGGATGTACGGAAACCGGGCCAGCCCGACGGCGAGGACCATTTTATCGAACCTTGCGAGACTCTGGCAAGAACCGAATCGGCGAGAGAGTACTGCAGCAGTACAATTACTACACACACGACGCACGAACAGCACTGAGACCTTGAGAATTCCCGGGACACTTTAAGTGACACGAGGTGGCACTATTGGGAAGTCAGCCCGCACCCGATGGAGATCCGGAGGAAAGGAGATCACCCGCGAGCGGCGATGGACGGGCGTCGAAGCGGGTCGCGGGGCGGTCCGCGGCCCCGAGGTCCGCGCGTCTCGGGAGCGAAGCCGCAATGCCCACCGACACTACGAGCACAACGGTAGCGTGGGCGATGCGGGTGACAAAGGACCTGCCCGGTTCCTGCAGCACGACCGATGCGCCGACTGCTGAGAGGGACAGGCCGATCCCGATGAGAAGCCCGCATTCGCCCGCGGCGCCTGGCGCGATCAACGCGATGACGCATATCACCAACACGGTTGCAGCCAAACACTCCGCAAGCAACGATCCCGACGCGCCGCCGTGGTCGCAGGACCATGCGCAACGGTAGGCGAAGGTCTGCGCCGACACGATGAGCACCACCGAAGCACATGCGACGGGCCAATATCCAAACATCGCGAGATCACCGAAGTGGTCCGGGCGTAGCGAAAAACCTGCGACGGCTGCGATCGTGAAGACGCCTGCGATCGCGACGCGGCGTGCCAGTCGCAGCGTGAGCTCCGTACCGGGGAACGGTCGTCTTGCTCCTGTGATCGCTCCGACCGCAGCCGATGCGAGCAGACAAGACAGTGTGGCGTTCGCGTCGACGGTCGACCCGCTCCAGGTCGGGATCAGGCGTTCCCAAAGCACGATCGATCCAACGGTGGCGATGGCCGACAGGCTGGTGACGGAGCGAAGCAGCGCGATGTCGCGTGCGAGCGCGTTCTCCGGGAAGTCGTCCCTCGGCGGCGCGTTCTCGGCGGTCCGCTTGGTCTGCTGGACGGCGAAAATGGCGGCTACCAGAAGCGGAACGGCCGCCAAGACCACCGGAAGATCTGGTTTAACATCGCCATGAGTGAGCGACTGGACCGCCAGAAGTCCGCCGCTGGCACCCGTCAACAGCCACGGTGCCCGGGGGAGGGCGCCGCGTTTGTCCGATCCGTCGAACTGGTGGAGGCAGGACAGCACGATGCCGACCAGGGTCATCGGGACCAGGACCAGCGCAGCCACCAGCAGCGTGACGAGTACGGCGTAAGCCGGTGGGATCCAGAGGAAGTGTCGCTCGGCGTACTGGAGCACGCCCTCGACACCACGGGCCAACAGTCCCAGCACCGCCACCGACAGTCCGGCGGCCATCGCGGCGGCGGCGGTTAGTGCCCAAAGCAGCGCCGGGTCGGGGTGGGGCGGATTGAGCGGATCGTCCGGTGGCGGGCCGTCGTTCCGTTTCCATGCCAACGACGCGACGCCGAGCGCCAGGCGCCGCGGGAGGCGGACACCCAACACCATCGCGGAGAAACACGTCGCCAGAACGACAGTGTCACTATATGGCACTTTCGGGAAGACGCCTCCCATCCGAACGGTCATCGCGGCGATTAGCCAAGCCAGCGTGAAGCCGACCAGCGTGCCGACGGTGGCCGTCGCGCCTGCGGCGCGATCCCCGATGGTTGAGTCGTCTTGACAATCGCCTGCAGCGTCCATTCACTCGCCGCCGTCCGGGTCCGGTCCCCGTAGCACTGTCGTTTCCGCGACGGGAAACACGGAGCGCACCCCGTCATCCAGCATGACCACCAGGGCAGCCGACGGATCCACGTCGACCACCTGCCCGGCGTACCGCTTTCCTTTGTGGCGCAATCGAACGCGCCGGCCGAAAGGCTCGGCGTACTCGCGAAACGCAGCCCCAACCGTTGGGGCGTCCCATCGCGACGGGTCGGCCAACCACGCATCCAGATGTTCGAGCAGCGCTCCGGCGACGGCTTCGCGACTGACGGGTTGATCGGTCTCGATATCGAGGGATGTGGACATTGGACGCAAGGCGTCGGGGAAGTGCTTGGCGTGCTGCAGGCAGTTGATCCCGATGCCCATTGCGCATGCCCGATCTCCGGACTCCAGCACGCGCGATTCGACCAGGACGCCGGCGAGCTTGCGCTCGTCGACCATGATGTCATTCGGCCAGGCGATGCGCGCCGCGATGCCGGTCGAGGCGACGACCGCCCCCGCGGTGGCGATGCCGGCGATGAGTCCCAGCGATTCCGAAGACGGACCGGGGTAGCTGTCCGAGTCTATCAGCAAAACACTGACGAGCAGGCTTGCTCCGCGTGGGGAAAGCCACCGCCGCCCCATGCGCCCGCGTCCGGCGGACTGATGTTCGGCGATGACGACGAACCCATCTCTCGCGCCGTCGGCGCAACTGCTCCAGGTGTAGTCCAGTGTGCTTGTGGTTGTTTCAAGAAGCTGGATGTCCGCGCCGACACGCCGCAACGACCGATCGCCGGATACGCGGTCGATGTCCAACACGCCTTCATGGACAAAGTCGTTCATCTGGATTCTGGCCATTCCCAGTCGATGGGGCTTACGGGGCGATCGACGTCCATCAACGCCACCATCACGATCTTGTCCGGGTTGTCGTCGTCCCTGTCAACCCCGCGTGGCGACGCGAGTTGGTAGTTCTGTTCGAGGAACGCCTTGAGTCGCGGGAATTCTGGTTCCACGATAATCACGATGCGCGGACGCCGACGCGCCAACTCGCGCAGCAGCACCTCACGCCGCTCGTCGCCGCCGCGGGTATCATCCGCCAACGCCCCGACCATCGTATATCGGGACGCGCAGCGGCGGTCAGCGTAGTAATAAACGCCCGCATCTCGCCCCCATACAAAGATCGTGTCGTCGGGATCGGTGAGTTCCGCGATTCGACGCCCCTGTCCGTGGGACCACGCTTGGCGGTATCGGTACTTCGGATGCGGCGCCGTGATCGCCTCGGGATCGAGCGACGCGTAGTACCGAAACTGATAGGCGGCGACACTCGCCACCCACAGCCATCCGCAGAACCAAAGCACGCGTCGCGCCGGCGCTTGCGAAATTCGTTCCGCCAGCGACGCCGCGGTCGAGACACAGATGAGAATCGTCGCGGGAATCAACAGGTAGTAGTAGTGGGGCCAGAACTGCCCCGGCAGGCAGACCGCCAGGAACCCACCCAAACCGTAGGCGATGACGGCGCCTTGATCCGCCGCGATCCGCCGCCACGCGACCACGATGAGAAGCGGCATCGCGACGACCGTCGCGTACCAAAGTGGCGTGGCGCTACTGAAAACGTCGAAAATGGGCGTGAAGAACCCTCCGAGACGGGCGAACATGCCGTGATCGACGCGGCTGTAGCCAATGTTGTAGGCGAACACCGCGTCCACGAACACACGCCATCGCCCGGTTGACGCGAAGTAGGCGGAAACGGCTGTCCAGACCGCAACCGGTCCCGCTGCCAGCCACATGACCCGTCGCAGGCCGGATATGGCATTCCCCGTCGCCCGCCATTGGGCAGCCACGATCCAGACCGCGATTGCGAGCCAGTGGGCTGCCACCACCGTCTTCAGCGTCGACCCCAGCCCCAGGAACAGCCCGGCGCCGAGCGCGTGACGGGATTTGTCGCCGGGTCGGTGGAGCATCGCCAGGGCAGCCAGGGTGCATACGTTCATAAAGATTTCGCGGTTGCAACCGTCGCCAGCGGTGCCCGGATCGCTGGAGGTGAGCGCGAACAACACGGCAGCCATCGCAGCGGGGATCGGTCCGTGGCGGCAGAGAACGAACCGATGCATCAGGATCATCGACGCCAGCGACGTCATGATGGCTGCGGCGCGAAAGACGAAGTCTGATTTCCCGAAAACGGCGATAAGTCCGGCGAACAAGACGAACACGCCGGGCGGTTGATGATCCCAGACATCGACGTACAGGCGGTCGCCAGCCAGCAGTCGGGAGGCGATGTAGGCGTAGTTGCACTCGTCGGTTTCCAAGGGCAGGGCGAATGCATGCGTGCGGAGCCACACCAGCCCGACGCCGGCGGCTGCGAGGGTGATCCACGGGATGAGTGACGGATGGAGACCGGATCGCGTTTGCCGATTCATCGCCCGGGATCGTAACGATGGCGACGTCCTCGGACAATCCGGCGGTGCCCCGGTCTGCCGCATCGCTGTGTCTTGGGGGGGATGTCCATGTGCGGTTGCGGCGTGAACGGGCGTTTGCGACTGCGGCGACATTTTACTAGGATGGGTCCGCCTCGGCGTTCCGACGTGCCGGGACGCGTGCGAACCTGTTTTAGAGGGATTTCATGATGAGCTGGCTAAGCGTTGCGAAGCTGTCGGTGTCAATCGCCGCGGTGGTCGTCATCGGGTGCGCGCCTGGATGCGAGAGGCAATCACAAACCGGTGGCACTGCCCCGGCTGAATCAGCAGCCCCCTCCGAATCGACGGAACCTCGCAGCCACTCGGATCCGCCGGCGCCACCGACGGCCGCACCGGTGGCGACGCCAAAAGCGATGGACGCCCCCTCGGACCCCGCCGCGCGGCAGGCGTCGGCGGACAAAACACCAGCGACAGATCAGCCGGTGGCGGACACGCAGGTGCGCCGCGAGTTTGATCCGTCCGGAGCAGTCGTTCACGAATGGCATGTCAAGATCACGCCGAACGGAGCGGAAGTGAAGCACGGTGTTTGGACGAAGTGGCAGCCGACCGGGGAGCGTTACTTGCAGGGCGAGTACGTCGATGGGATGCGACATGGCCCGTTGCTTTCTTGGCACAGGAACGGACGACCGCGCGGTACGGGGCAGTTTCGCGATGACCAGAAGGATGGCGTATGGACCATGTGGGCGGACGACGGCGTGAAGCGTAGCCGTCGGCAGTACGTCAACGATGTGCTGCATGGGACGTCCACCGATTGGCACGCCGACGGCGGGTTGAAGGAATCGGGCGAATATGCCAACGGCGAGAAGGACGGGGTCTGGGTCCATATTGACTCCAGCGGCGAGCGCACCGAGATCCATTGGGACAACGGAACGATCATTGAGTAGGGGCGGGCGGCGCGGAGATGGTGCGGGCCGCCGCGGGCCCGTCATTGGCGTGGAATCCGGAAGTGGTCCATCGACGTTGGAGACGTCGGCTTGTCCGATTCACAGTCTAATACCCTCCCGGAGCTGATCGAAGCCTATTGGCCGGTATTGGTCGTGGCGTTCGGGGTGTCGCTATTGATGACACCGCTGTGCCGCAAAGTTGCGATGTCGAGGAACATCGTCGACCGACCGGACGATTGGCTTAAACCGCACAGCAAGCCCATTCCGTATCTTGGCGGCGTGGCGATATTCCTGGGATGGGCGGCGGGGCTGGCGATGGCGATGTCACGATTCACCGGGACGACGCGCCCGGAGGACGCTCTCGCCGACGTGCCGTCAGTGAACATGACAACTCTTGCGGGCGTGTTGCTTGCCGGCACGATGATTACGGCGCTTGGACTGGTGGATGATCTTCGCGCGATTCGCCCGACCGTGAAACTTGCTTTCAGCATTCTGGTGGCGTTCGTCGTCATCGGATTCGGAATCGGCGACGATGTCTTGCAGGCGTTTTCGAGCACGGCGCAGGTGCGTCTCGGCGACAGGGGGCAGTGGATTCTGTTCTTGTACTCGATGCCGGTGAGCGTTTTCATCATCGTCGGTGCGTGCAACGCGACGAATCTGATCGATGGACTTGATGGGCTTTGCTCGGGCGTGCTGGGGATCATTTCGACCGGTTTTCTGGTCCTCGCGGTCTGGATGCATCTGCACAGCCGATGGGCACCACAGGAGACGCATCGGGTCATCATCAGCTTATCACTGCTGGGCGCGTCGTTCGGGTTCTTGCCGTTCAACCGAAACCCGGCACGCATTTTCATGGGCGACGCGGGGTCGATGCTATTGGGGCTGAACGCCGCCATCTTGCTACTGATGTTCGCGGA
>JAJDDS010000559.1 GCA_029260195.1 Phycisphaerae bacterium | reverse complement strand
CGGCCCGGGCGCTGACGGAGTTGGATGCGTACTTGGCTGGTGGGGGGGACGTCAACGTCATCAATTCGAGTGGTGACACGAGATTGCACGATGCGGTACTGCACGGATTCGACCGTGTGGTCGTGGCGTTGTTGGGGGCGGGAGCGGACGTCAACGCGAAGGGGCGTGGTGGGTGGACGGCGTTGCACGTGGCAGTATCGACGGGGAATCGTGTGCTGGTCGAGGCGCTGTTGTCCCACGGTGCGGACGTGCGTGCTCGAAGTGACGACGGCTGGACGTCGTTGCACGTGGGTGCGGGGAAGGGCGGCAGCCGCATAGTCGGAGCGTTGTTGGAGGCGGGGGCGAACGTCAACGCGAGCGATCCCGACGGTTGGACGCCGCTGCATGTTGGTGCGATGAAGGGGCACTACGAGGTGGCGAAGGTGCTACTCGCGCGAGGTGCGCACGTGGACGCGAACGACAAGCGGAATCAGACACCGCTGTATCGAGCGGCGGGGGGTGGGTTCGACACGGTGGCTGTGCTGCTGTTGGGACGCGGCGCGGACGTCAACGCGGCGAGGCGGGACGGGCGAACGGCGCTACACGTGGCTGCCAAGTCAGGTCATCGTGCGATGGTGTTAGGGCTGGTGGGGCGGGGCGCGGAAGTGAACGCGCGCGACGCGCGTGGTTGGACGCCGCTGCGTATGGCGGTTAATGCGGGACATTCGGAGATTGTGGAGAACCTGATCGCGAAGGGGGCGGTGGTGGGTTCGGACGGCTCGGGCGAGTGGCCTCCGTTGGGGTGGTTGGCGATGAGTGATCGGGGGCGGATGCAGGCGAGCCCGGGATCCTCGGAGCGAGAGACTGGATTTCCCGGCGAGGTGGAGTTGGACAATGGGGGAGGGCGCCGGGAGCTACCGCCGCTGCACTGGGCGGTCATGCGCGGACACACCGAACTGGTGGAAAGTCTGGTCAAACGTGGAGTCGATGTCGGCGCTCGGGATGTGGCGGGCCGGACGGCGTTACACGTCCTGGATTCCGATGAATCCGGCACAGCGCCGGCGGTGCTGATCGCGGCGGGTGGTGACGTCGACGCCAAGGACCGGAACGGGCGAACGCCGTTGCACGTCGTCGCGAGATCGGGTCACTTGAGAGTCGCGCGACGTCTTGTCACGGCGGGTGCGCGGGTCAATGCGGCGGACGACGAGGGCGGGACGGCGCTGCACGCGGCAGCTGCGTTCGGGCGTGGCGAGATGGTGAAACTGCTGGTCGGCGGGGGCGCGTCCTTGGACGCGTTGGACCGGGACGGCCGGACTGCGCTGCACCGTGCGGCGGCGGCTGGCGATGCCACCGTCGCCGCACTTCTCATTTCACTGGGATCCGGCGTGGACGCGGCGGCGTACGATGGCTGGACCCCGCTCCACGTCGCAGGCGATCTGGGCAACGCCACGGTGGTGGATGTCCTGGCCGCCGAGGGCGCAGCCGTTGACGCGGTGACATCTGACGGGCGCACGCCGCTGTTCTTAGCTGCGGGTTCGGGGGGGACCGCGGTCGTTACGTCGCTCGTCTCGCACGGAGCTGACATCCGCGCGCGCGATCATCAGGGTTGGACACCGTTGCACGTGGCTGCTTTCGGGGGGGGCGATGCGACGTTGGAGCTCCTGTTGGCGAACGGGGTCGACGTCGGCGCGCGGGACGGGGGGGGTGGGACGGCGTTGCACCGGGCCGTCGCGAGCGGGCACATCGGAGCCGCGGCCCTGCTGATCGGGGCGGATGCCGATGTGAACGCTCGTGACCGTGACGGGCGGACGCCGTTGCACGTGGCAGCTGAGTCAGGGCGTGTGGAGGCGGTTGGTTTTCTGCTGGGGCGCGGGGCGAACGTGCGGGTCGTTGACCGACACGGGCGTGCGCCGTTGCACGTTGCGGCGTTGACCGGCGCGTCGGATATCGCCGAGGCGCTTCTGGTTGGCGGTGCGGACATTAACGCGAAAGACTGCGGCGGATCGACGCCGTTGTACTGGACGGTGCTCCGACGCCATGACCGCGTCGTTCAACTTCTTGTCGCCAGGGGCGCCGATGTTCATGCTCGAAACCGGGACGACTGGACGGCGTTGCACGTGGCGGCGTTGCTGGATTCCGTCGGTTCCGCCGAGTTGCTGGTCGCGACGGGGGCGGACGCGGGCGCGCCGGATCGCAAGGGTTGGCAGCCACTGCACGCCGCTGCGCTGGGCGCGGGGGCGGGGATGGTCGAGCTGCTGCTGGCAGCCGGGGCGGATGTCAACGCCGTCAACGACGACGGGCGTACGCCCTTAGTCATCGCCGAGGAGGCGGGGGCCGTGCCAGTATCAGCCTATCTCCGCGAGCACGGCGCGAGCACGGGGTCCAGGGACGAGATCCCGGCGAGTCCTTGACTTGTCGATGCCTCGGTCACTCGGATTCCAGAACGACACGGAATCCGATCGTGTCCAGGCGGCTATCCACGTCGCCGTACACACGGTTCGCGGATCGACAGAATCTCGGTCGATGGCGCCAGGATCCGCCACGCAAGACGCGGCGTTCCGCCGACCTTGCGAACGTCCAACCCGCGGTCGCGAATGGGGTCGCCGGTTCGGCACGATCGGCGCACCATTCCCAGACGTTCCCGTGCATGTCGTGCAGTCCCCAAGCGTTCGCGGGGAATGCGCCAACCGAGACCGTCTCGCCTCTCGGTTCGCTCGTGGGACCGCCACGGTAACTATAAGCGGTGTCGTAGTTCGCCTGGCCTGGGTTTAGCGTGTCACCGAAAGCGAACGGCGTGGTCGTGCCCGCCCGGCAAGCGTACTCCCACTCGGTCTCGGTGGGCAGGCGGTAGACACGTCCTTCGGCGAGGCTTATCCGACGACAGAACTCGACGGCGTCATGCCACGACACGCGTTCGACGGGGCGATCGTCACCTCGCCGGTAGCTTGGACGGTTTTGCATAACGGTGTACCACTGCGCTTGGGTCACCTCAGTCGTGCTCAGATGGAACCCGCGATCAATCGCAACTGGCGTCTGACGCTCGTCTTCGTCGCGCCCCGTTTCGCCGGACGGGCTGCACATGGAGAACGCGCCAGGCGGGATGAACGCGAACTCCATCCCGATCGTGTTGGTCAGCCGATCCGCGAGAATGACGGCGCGGAGTTCTCGCGCATCCACGCACGTCTTGTCTAGCGCCTCCAATTCGTTGATCGCTCGAACGGCAGCAGTCCTACGGCCCGAGCGCTCGCGCGCTCGAGCGATTGCCAGCAGATCCGTCGCGACGCGTTTGCGCTCCTGCGACACAACCGTCCGCCCCGACCGGTAGATCTCGATCGCCTCGTCGACACGGCCCGCCGCCAATTTCTCCTCACCTTCCGCCGCCAGGTTGGCTACCGTGTCGATCGCCTCCTGACCGTTCGCCAATCCGAGCGCCGTCGGTCCCAGATCGGACCTGAACCGCTCGACCTTTCGGGACAAGGCGCGTTCCTCTCGTAACGACTCCTCGGCGCGCCGCGCCCAGTCCAGCAGTTCCGCAAGCCTCACCTCGATTTGAGCGTACGCGGTCAGCGCGTCGCGGTAGCGTCCGACGTCGAGTAGTGCGTCAGCCTGCTCCAGCGCCGTCGCCATTTGATCGCGAGACGATTCATCAAGCACGTGCGTTTGCGTCAACGACAGCAGGCGCTCCACAAGCGTCAACTCCGCACGGGATTCACCCAGTCTCGATTCGATCGCGCGGCGCTCGTCGTCGGTCCGGGCTGCGCGAAGATCTCGCACGCTCGCATCGACAACCAAGTTGGACTGCGATACCCGTTCGTAGAGCGCCCGCTCAAGGTCATCAAAACGCCCTCGGACCTTCCGGGCCGAGCCCGCCATGCGGGACGGATGCTCGCGAAACCAACGCCTCGCGACGGCTACGTTCGCTTCATATAGGTCGAACGCCCGACGGAAAGAACCGCCGGCCCGTTTGAACTCAATGTTCTTTAGGAACCGATCGCCCTCAGCCAACGCCCGATCGGCGGGGACGATGTCATCCGGCCATTGGTCCGGGGGCAACAGGTCGGCGATGCGCCGCCAATTGGACTCCGACGCCAACGCTCGCAATCGCGCGGATTCGGCGGCGGCTTGCTGCTCGGAGTCGCGGAGTGTCTTGCGGATCACGAGTCCCGCGGACGTACGCCAATCGGGAAACGTCGCGCCGGCTGCCGCAAACACGAGGATGAGCGCGGCGATCGCCCAGGCCCTTGTCGTGTGCATCGGTTGCGCGGGCCGGTCAATCAACGCAGCCGCGAACGCCTGCATATTGGGAAACCGATCTGCCGGGTCCGGTTCGAGCGCCCGTTCCAAGGCGTGCGACAGCGGCCGCGGAGTTTCAGGGCGGTGGGCGGTGGGTGACTTGGAACGACCAACCGGAATGTCGCCGGTCAGCATCTCGTACAACACAGCGGCGACGGCATATTGGTCGGCGCGATGGTCTATGTTCTCGGACGCCCTGACACGTTCGGGGGCGAGGTAAGGAGTGTCGCGCAGGGGAACGCCCGGGACGGCTGCCGTCTCGCCGTCCACGATGCACGCGACGCTGAAATCCGTCAACACCACCGTGCCGTCCTCGCGAAATACGATGTTCTCCGGTTTGATATCGATATGCACGGTGCGCCGGTGAGCGTACGCGAGCGCGGCACAGAGCGCGACGGCGACGCCCGCAATCATGCTGACCGAGAACGGTCGACCCGTGACCGCGAGCGTGTCCATCCTCTGACGCAACGTCGTGCCCGGGACGTACTCTCGGACGACAAATCGCAGGTCGCCGTCACGGTGGGCGCCAAGGGTCCTCGCGATACCGGGGTGGTTCAGTTCCGCGGTGGCTTCGGTCTCTTTGGCGAGGGCGCGGGTGGCACACGCGCCCCGGATGCGTTCGGGCAGGAACACCTTGACGGCGACGACCGAGCCGCCGGCGCGATCGAACGCCTCGAATACGGCACCCGCAG
The DNA here is from genome assembly GCA_029260195.1 of Phycisphaerae bacterium. Classification (GTDB taxonomy): domain Bacteria; phylum Planctomycetota; class Phycisphaerae; order UBA1845; family UBA1845; genus OFTM321. Next base: position 6,335 of record JAJDDS010000559.1, on the reverse strand, counting down.
GTCCCACGCCGATGCGCCGGCGGACTTCAAACCGATTGGCCAGCAGGCGACCAATGCTCACCGACGCACCGACGGTCGCCCGCGGTCCCGGTTTGACGTGCGGCTCGGCGTACCCACGGATGAGAGCGATAGCCCGCCCGACTTGATCCCTCGCGGACCGGTATTCCACCCTGAGGGTCGCGGAAGGAGCGCGGTTGATCCGCCCGTCCCACGCCCTCGCCATGCGGCGGTACGCGAACTCCGCTTCGGCGGATGTGGCTGTCGCGTCGAGTCCCAGGAGATTGAAGGCGGCTTCTCGGTCCATCGGCGATCGGTTTTCGCCTTCGCCGTCGAGCATCGCCACCACGACGAATTGCCCGTCGTGATGGGATCGGCGGAGCGCGGTTCCTCTTCATAAGCTACTCACGCCGGGAACCCGAATCAAGGCAAATCAGGAGTCCGTCGCGACTGCGCACGCAACGAACGTTCACGGGGCTCGACGAATCCAGTGGAGGTGTGGTAAGTTAACTAGAACGCCAGTCGACGTCGGCGATTCACGAACTTAACCACACGCGACGCACTCCAGGTCAAAACGGCGCGGAGGTGGCACGCGACGTGCTAGTGTCTTCACGGGACCGTTGACCGGCGTGCGAAAGCCGCCGAGTTCCGATTGACTGGAACGCTGAGGCTACCATTGAGGACGTCGGGGAACCGACGACGTGAGTCTTCACTTATGATCATCCGACTGGTCGCAGTTGCCGTCATGTGCTCGTTTGCGCCTGGAGCGTACACATCGGGACAGGCAGCGAGCGAGGCGCCGCCCGTCGACGTCGAGCGTCCGACCGGTCCGGTCGACTCGTGTGTGACAACCGCGTGTCACACGCGGACGGTGACCGTCCGATTTCTGCATGGTCCGACCGCGCAACGGCGGTGTGACGCCTGCCACACAGTCGACGACATCCGCAAACACACGTTCAGCCTCGCCCTCCCGGCGCCGGACCTCTGCGATTCTTGCCACACTCGCTCCGAGCGGTCGGTGGTCCACAAGCCGGTCCTGGACCGGGAATGCGTGAAGTGTCACGACCCGCACGGCAGCGACCACCCCAAGCATCTCCTCGCCGATCCGTCCCGCGCGCTCTGTCTGATGTGCCACAAGCCGGAAGAGCATGGGCGGAATCAAGGGACGGAGGCAGTCGCCGCGATGGCCGGCGCCTGCGACGCCTGTCACGAGTACCACTCGTCGTGGCTGCCCAATCTCCTGCCGACGGACCGGCAGCGGATCTGCGTTTCGTGTCACACGGAAATGTGGTCGCGTCTGGAGTTGATCGGCGCTGTTCACGCGCCGGTTCTGGACGGACGCTGTTTGGACTGCCACGACGCACATACCACAACGCATCCCGGGCAGTTACGCGAGGCCGTTCCGAACCTGTGCTACTCATGCCATGAACACGACGACATGCGCGCCCGGATAGAGACTTCGAGCGTCGTGCATGGCGCCATAACCACGGACGACTCCTGCAACGCCTGCCACCTCGGCCACGGCGGCGTCCTGCCCAAACTGCTGGCCGGTTCCGAAAAGGACTTGTGCGTTTCGTGCCACAACGAACCGCTCACCACCGACGACGGACGCGTCCTGACCGATATGGCCTGCCTGCTGAAGGAGAATCCGCGTCACCACGGCCCGATCCGGGAGGGCAAGTGCGGAGCGTGTCATGACCCCCACGCGGCGTCACGCACCAACCTCCTGACCCGGAACTACCCCGACGTGTTCTACGCGCCGTTCGATACGGATACCTACGCACTGTGTTTCGAGTGTCACATCGAGACACTCGCGACGGCGGAGCGCGGAATGGGCGCAACCGGTTTTCGCGACGGCGACGTCAACCTGCATTTCGTGCATGTCTACAAAGAGAAGCGCGGGCGGACCTGTCTCACGTGTCACGAGGTCCACGCTTCGTTGCGACCGTTCCACATGCGCGAAACGGTGCGGTTCGGGCCACGCGATTGGGAAGTCGAGATCAATTTCGCCAAGCTCCCAAGCGGTGGACTCTGCTCCCCAGCCTGCCACGACACAAAGCCCTACGACCGCGGCGACGAACCGCAGGTGACGTTCCCGCGCTCGGGGTTGAAACCGGAGTTGCTCGAATGAACCGGAACCAGCCAACGAACAGCGCGCCGGCGGGAAAATCCCCCTGGGATGTCAGTACGCGACGGCGATTCTGTGAGGCCGCCATCGGCGGGACGGCGGCGGTGTCAGCCGCCACCGTCGGTTATCCGATCGTCGCCTTCCTGAGTCTGCCCAAATCGCTGGGTCCGGTGGAACTGATGGAGGTTTCAGTGGACGAATTGGTCGACGGCCACGCCGTGTGGGGCGAACACCGCGGCAGGCAGATTGTCGTCCTCAAGCTCGGTGACGAAATCCGGGCGTTCGACGGGGAGTGTGTGCATCTGGGCTGTATCGTGCATTGGGATTCCGTCGGCCGGAGATTCAAATGCCCCTGTCACGAAGCGCGATACGACGACCTCGGGCAACCGATCTATGGACCGGTCAACGCGCCCCTCCGTCGCGTCGAGTTCGTTATCGAGGACAATGTGCTCAAAATCCGTGACCTCTCGGGAGTGGCATGATGGAGAGGCCGGCGAGCACGCACGTCGACATTGCTTCGCCGCACCCGCGCGGCCGATTCGGTCTCCGCAGACTCATCGAACCACACCTGCCGCCAACGTTGGTCCCGCGTGCGTTGGGTTGGGCGGGGTGTTTCGGCGGACTGGCGTTTCTGCTCTTCTTGATTCAAGTCTATACCGGTGTCCTCCTGCTGATGTACTACAAAGCCGATCCGGCGCGAGCGTGGGACTCCGTGACATTCATCAAGAGCAATGTGCAGATGGGCTGGCTTATACAGCGCGTCCACGCGGTGTGCGCGGATATGATGATCGCGCTGGTGCTGATGCACATGGCTCGCGTGGCGTACTACAGAATCTACCGATCCCCGCGGGAATACCACTGGCTTTCGGGCGTGGCGCTGCTGGTGCTGACCACGTCCATGGCGTTTACCGGCTATCTGCTTCCGTGGACGAACCTGAGCTACTGGGCGGTCAGTGTGGGGACGGAGATTCCCGGCGCCATCCCGGTCGTGGGGGACGACCTGGCTGCTTGGCTTCGGCGGGGACCGCTCGTCTCGGGGGAGACGCTGGGGTTCTTCTATGCGCTGCACGTTTCCGTCCTGCCAGCCACGATCGTCTTGGGAATGTTGGTTCATTACATCATGATCCGCCGAACGGGGATATCGAAACCACTGTGACAGTTTCATGAGCGCTCGCAACCATGCCCGTTGACTATCGCAGACAATACGAACCGGAACACCTGGAACCGATGTGGCCGACCGCGGCGATACGCGGAATCGTCGCCGCCCTGTGTACCCTGGCCGTGATGATCGTTCTGGCGGTTCTCCCAGTGCTATTGGAGCACTGGGGGTTTGCCCACTGGATTGAGGAATCCAGTCCTGCGGATCCGCGTGTAACGCCCGACCACATCCGCCCGGAGTGGTACTTTCTGGCAAGCTACCAGTCCCTCAAGCTGTTCCCCAGCGAGTTTCTGGGCATCTCGGGGACGGCGCTCGGCGTGTTGTCGCAAGGACTCGTCATGCTCGCCGTGTGTCTGCTGCCATTCTGGGCGCGTCGCCCGCCGAGCGCGTTCCATTCAATCTGCGTCACGGTCGTCGTCGCTGCCTTCCTAGCAATGACCCTCTGGGGTGCGTGGCCGCCGTCGCCGATTTTGGTCATCACGGTATGCACCGTGGTCGTGACCTTTTTCGTATTGCTCGCCGGCGAGCGACTTCGGATCGGGCGGTTGATCCGTTGTACCGAGGATGCGGATCTATGAACGTGACACCGGTCCTTCTGCTGCTGATCGCGTCTCAGGACAGCGCCGCACCCATCGCCGACGCGCCGTCCACGGTGGCTGCATACGCTGGGAACGCCTGTGTCGACTGCCATCAGTCGCACGAGGGTCGGATGAGGGAAATCGTCCGCAACTGGACGAACAGTGTGCATTTCAACAACAACGTCGCCTGCCAGGGCTGCCACGGCGGCGACGCAACTCTGACGCGAGATGCGTTCGCATCCGACGAGGAATTCGCCGAGGCCTCCCACGCGTCCTTCAATCCGGAATTCCGATTCCTCCAAAGCCGACGAGGCGCGGAAGTGAACCACGCAACCGAAGGAACGGCATCATTCGCGTGCCGTGAGTGCCACGTGTGGAGCGTCGAAGAGGCGATGGTCAGCCCGCACGGCGAAGTCGAATCGTCAACCTGTTTGTTCAAACGGTTCGGCGGCGTAGCGATGACGCGCGAACGCGGAGTTGCGTACATCTGCGCCCAATGCCATCCCCGGACCACCGAAAAACAGCTCGCCAGTCCGCACGGCAGTCGCGGAGCCCCTTCCTGTTTATTCTGCCACGGCGACGGCACCCACGCCATCGGCCCCGCCACCGTCGACATCATCGATCCGCGCCCTCGCGAAGAACGGGGGCGCTGCACGCTCTGTCACAAGAGCGATACCATGAACGCCGTCGCCCACGTCCGCGACACCCTCGATGAAACGGACAAACTCCTGCGCGAATCCGCCGAGCAAAACGAGCAACTGCGGAAAATGGGATACCGCAACCTGGCGCTCGGCGAAATGCACCAACACGTCACCGAAACGAGGGCGACCCTGCGACAGGTGCAACATGGCTGCAATCTGCGCGAGATCAATGAGCTGGCGAAGTCCATCGAGAACGTCGCCAAACGAACAGCCTACGACTACGAACTGGTCGCCGCGCTGCGAGACGCTCGGCGAAGACAGACCCGCATCGCGATTGGCGTGTCTGGGTTGCTCCTGCTGTTGGCAGCCATGCTGATGGCGTACCGTAAGGTCTTCTGCGTCCACTTCGGACCGTGGACGACCCGCGACCCGGTGCGACGCAACATCACCCCGCCCTGCGTCGACGCCTGCCCCGCCGGCAACAACATTCAGGGATTCATCGCCGCAGCCGTCAACGAGGACTACGACCGGGCCTTCGCGATCCTGCTCGAGACAACACCGCTTCCCGGGGTGTGCGGCAGGGTATGCCCGGCGCCGTGCATGAACGCCTGCAACCGCCGCCTGTACGACGAGTCGATCAACATCCGCGAACTCGAACGCTACGTCGCCGATCACGGGCAATGCGATGATCCCCGCGCATCGCGGCGCGGGCGACGAGTAGCTGTCGTCGGCTCGGGACCAGCCGGTCTGAGCGCCACGCACCAGTTGGTGCGTTTGGGCTACGATGTCACGGTGCTCGAAGAGGACGACCAACTCGGCGGCGTCCTGCGGAACGGCATCCCAGCCTACCGTTTGCCGTACAACGTCTTGGACCGAGAGATAGGTCGCGTCATCGCGCACAACGTCACCGTACGAACGGGACGACGCGTGACCCGCGATGATCTCGTTGACTTCGCCGAGGAATACGACGCGGTGTTCGTCGCCACCGGATTGCAAAGTCCGCGCGACATCGACTTAGGCGAAACGACGCCGGACGCGGTCTTGCAGGGCGTGCGCTTCCTCGAAAATGCACGCAGGGGGCAAGTCGCCCTGGACGGAAAGACCGTGGTGGTCATCGGCGGAGGAAACGTCGCGATCGACGTTGCCAGGACCGCGATACGCCTTTCGGCACGCTCCGTCCATGTGTACTGCCTCGAAACACGCGCCCGGATGCCCGCTTTGGTCGAAGAGATCGAGGAAGCCATCGAAGAGGGAATCGAGATTCACAACGGCTGGGGACCCCTGCGGGTAAACGGTGGTCGCCGCCCGGTCGAACGAATCGAGTTTCGCCGGTGCATCTCGGTGTTTGATGAGCACGGGGAATTCGCGCCGACGTTCGACGAGACCCGCCGCACGACCATCGACACCGACACCGTTATCCTCGCCCTGGGTCAGGCGCCCGACCGGTCCATCCTGCCCAACGGCGCGGACATCCAAGAGGGTTGCGCGATGTTCACGCTGACCGGCGCGCCGATCTTCATCGGCGGAGACTTCGCAGCCAATCGCGGTACCGTCACCGCCGCCATCGGCAGCGGGCGCCGGGCGGCCATGCACATTCACCACGCGCTCACTGGCGAAGATCTGTTAACACCCGGACCACCGCCGATCGCCACGCCCGGCTACATTAAGATGCACACCTTCGCGCATGCGCCGCGGCGGAAGGGTCAGATCCTCGCACCGGACGCACGACGCACAGGATTCGCCGAGTTGTACGCCGGACTGGCCGACACCGGTCAGGATCGCCCGGCGCTCGCCGAGGCGGGGCGCTGCTTCAGTTGCGGCGTGTGCAATCA
>JAJDDS010000558.1 GCA_029260195.1 Phycisphaerae bacterium | reverse complement strand
CGTCAACCGCCGCCGCCCCGGATGACGGAGTCGATTAAGCCGGCACACCATGCAAGACGTCACGCGTCGTATGCCGTCCGCGTTTCCGAGCGGTCCAGCGGGTTCCGGTGACCGCGATGCGATTGCCCGCGGGATGCCCCCATCGCAGCTTGGTCAATTGAACTCTCGTTGGGTGACCCATGGGATTGGCCTCCTTTCGCCGTTTGGTTGGAGTACTAGATATCGGAAAACGCAAGAGAATCCGGTCCGACTTGAACCGATCAGATGGTCATCAACGCGGATGTGTTCTCCACGAACAACGGTCAAAGCCCAGGCCAGGGGCGTTAGCCCCCGGGACCCCGCGGCGCATGACACGTCCGCATCCTGAGCCCTGGCGGGGCGACATGGCGATTCGCGAGCGTCGCGGCGCGTGGACACAGCGTAACCATTCATACCAACCGCTCAACTTTGGCACTTGTGCCGATTCCAACGCGGCGCACAATCAGCTTCGTCGTTTGCTGGCGCCTTTGTCTGTGCGGGAGCTACCGCGTGGACGCTTTGGTGGGGCCATGACGGCGGACGGGGTCTCGCCGTCCTGGAGGCGCTTCAACTTGGCGTGCAACTCGGCTGCGTGTTCGAATTCAAGCCTTTCAGCGGCTTCGAGCATCTCCTTTTCGATCGACAGCATCAGCTCGTCGCGGTCGTACTCGTCCATGGTTGCGTGTACCGCGCGCATGGCGGTTTCGCGGGCGGTCACTTGCGATTCCAGGTCGGAGCGAATGGCTTTCTTGATCGTTTCGGGCGTGATGCCGTGCTCGGCGTTGTGCGCTTGCTGCAGCGCCCGGCGCCGATCAGTCTCGTCGATGGCCCGCTGCATACTCGGTGTGATCTTGTCGCCGTAGAGGATCACTTCGGCGTTCACGTTTCGTGCTGTCCGGCCGATGGTTTGGATCAGTGCGGTTTCGCTTCGCAGGAACCCCTCTTTGTCGGCGTCGAGAATGCAGACCAGCGAGACCTCGGGCAGATCGAGTCCCTCGCGTAGCAGGTTCACGCCGACGAGCACGTCGAACTCCCCGGCGCGCAGGTCGTTCAGGATCGAGATTCGCTCGAGGGTGTCGATTTCGCTGTGCAGGTACTTGCAGCGCAGTCCCTCCTCTTGCACATACCGCGACAAATCCTCAGCCATTCGTTTGGTCAGCGTGGTCACCAGCACGCGTTCGCCGGCGGCGGCACGCTGCGCGGCCCGTTCGAGAAGATCCGGTACCTGACCGCGGGCTGGTTTGACGTGAATGACCGGGTCCACCAACCCGGTAGGCCGCACGACTTGCTCGACCACCTCGCCCTCGCAGCGTTCGAGCTCGAACGGTCCAGGTGTTGCGGACATGAACACGACGCGGTTCCACATGGATTCGAATTCCTCGAATCGCATAGGCCTGTTGTCCAGGCATGAAGGCAGACGGAACCCGTGCTCGACCAACACGGTCTTGCGGCTTCGGTCTCCGGCGTACATGGCTCGGATTTGCGGGAGGCTCGAATGCGACTCGTCGATGATGATGAGGAAGTCGTCGGGGAAGTAGTCGACCAACGTGGATGGCTTCGCGCCGGGCTCTGTTCCGGCGAGATGACGCGAATAATTCTCGATGCCGGCGCAGTATCCGACCTCCCGGAGCATCTCGACGTCATACTTGGTTCGCGCCGCGAGGCGCTGCGCCTCCAGCAGCTTGCCATGTTGCCGAAGCTGCATCACCCGCTGTTCCAACTCCGCCAGAATCGAGTTGGTCGCGTCGTCGATCCGCTCTTCGGGCATGACGTAGTGAACGGCTGGGAACAGCGCGATCGAGGGCTGCTTGGCGAGTGTGGCGCCGGTGAGTGGATCGATGATCTCGATCTTGTCGATCTCGTCACCGAACATCTCGATGCGGTAGGCGAATTGCTCGTAGGCTGGGAATACTTCGACGACATCACCGCGCACGCGGAACTTTCCGCGTTCGAAGTTCACGTCGTTTCGCGCGTATTGCAGGTCGACGAACCGCTTGAGCATCGCGTCGCGATCGACGGTGTCGCCGACCTTGATGAACACGGTGCTCGATTTGTAGTCCTCCGGCGAACCCAGGCCGAAGATGCAAGAAACGCTGGCTACGATGATGACGTCCTCGCGTGACACCAGCGAACTCGTCGCAGCCAATCGCAGGCGGTCCAGGTCGTCGTTGCGCGAGGCGTCCTTTTCGATGTAGATGTCGCGGGCGGCGATGTAGGCTTCGGGTTGGTAGTAGTCGTAGTAGGAGACGAAATAGGAGACGGCGTTGTTGGGGAAGAGCTCGCGGAACTCCTCGAAGAGCTGGGCTGCGAGCGTCTTGTTGTGTGAGACGACCAGGGTGGGGCGGTTGTATCGCTCGATGACATTGGCCATCGTGAACGTCTTGCCCGAGCCGGTGACGCCCATGAGGGTCTGATACTTCCGACCCCCCGCCAGGCCTTCCGCCAGCTTTTCGATCGCCGCAGGCTGATCCCCTTGGGGCTGGAACGCGCTTTTCAAAACGAAACGACCCACACCGCCACTCCAAAGCCCGGCAGACTGCCGCGCCGACTCCGCTGAGGGTACCCGCTCGATGGCTGCGGGACAAACACGACCGGACCGTGCGCCGACGGGGTGTCTACCCCGACAACGAATGCTCGCGCCATGGGGCCGAAGTGGGTCATCGTGGAAACTGGTCGGTGCCCCATTGCGTCGCGACATTGAAGCGAAGATCGGCGCTTGTTACACTACAGTTCGGACGACGGTGTGTACGGTGTATTTCGTGAAGGTTGAGGCCTAATCATGGCGGGTGACGGTGAAACTCGCTTCGGTAGTGCCGACGATAATCCACTGAAGATGGAGTCGTCCAACATCTGGAATGAACTCATCGAAGCCATTGATCCCGCATCTCTGCTGGTGGTGATTGAGCGTCGAATGAGCGAGCGGTTGAAGCGAGCCGATCCCGCGGAGGACATTCTGCAACAAGCACTGCTTCACGCGTGGCGGAGTCGGACCGCCTGCGAGTGGCGAGGCATCAAGCGCTTCCGCGCTTGGGTACTAACCATCATTGACCATCGAATTCGAGACGCCGCCGACCGCGCGGGCGCGGCGAAGCGCGGTGGTGGGCGTGAGGCGGCGCCTTTTTCGGCGTTGCGGGCGACCGGTCCGCGCGCGACCCGCGAGTCGGAGTACTGTGGACCGATCGCGTCGACCACGCCAAGCCGGATCGCAATCTACAAGGAACAGGCGGCGGCGATCCGGACGACGTTGGAGTCGCTCGACGACGACGTACGCGACATCGTGCGGATGCGTCTCCTGGAGCAACTGTCGTTGGAGGAGATCGCCGAGCGCTTGGAGTTGGGCGTTTCGGCTGTGCGTCACCGGTTTCGGAAGGGTTCGGAAACCTATCGGCGCCGGCTGATGTCGGAGCTGGCGACGCGGAGTTTTGCCACACACTCGGAAAAGGCGGCGGACTGACTCAAAAAAACCTCTCCTGGAGATGACGGCCGGCGCTGACGCCCCGCAGACTTCAGTCCTCGTGGACGTCCGCGTGGGATGAATCCCAGGCTCGCCACCCATCCGGATGGCGCCAGGGCGGGTCGCCCGGCGTAAGGAACGAACGTGGACGATCAGACATTTCTCGATCACGTTTTTGAGCTGGCCGTCGAGTGTGTCGAAGAGGGGCGGTCGGTCGAAGTGGATACGCTCGTCGAAGGACGAGACCACCTCCGAGAGAAAGTCAGCGAGTTGGTCCGCGTTGCGCAGCAGGTCGCGATCGGCCCTCGCGCATCCGTGCCGGTTTTTCGTGGGTTCACCATTCTGGGGGAGTTGGGGCGGGGCGGCATGGGAACGGTGTACCTCGCGCGTCAGGAGCGGCTGGGGGGGAGGCCGGTCGCGCTGAAAGTGCTGCCGCAATCGGTAGCGATGTCGCCTCGGGCGCGAG
>JAJDDS010000557.1 GCA_029260195.1 Phycisphaerae bacterium | reverse complement strand
GCCGTCGGCGCGGCGTTCGGCAAATAAGTGCCACAGGTTGGCACTTATATCGAAGGCGCTGATTCCGCCGTTGGTGGCGGACCAGACGCGGCCACGGGTGACCGCCACGTCGAAGACGAGGTTTCCGGCGATGCCGCTGTTGAGTTGGTTGAATGAATCGAATCGACCCCCGCTGAAACGGGCAAGCCCGCCTCCCAGCGTGCCCAACCAGAGGTCGCCGGTGACGGGGTCGGTGTCGATCGCGGTGACGACGGGCGCGGGGAGGCCGTCGTCGGTGGTCCAGGATTTCCACGCGGCGCCCTCGCCGAGCGCGAGGCCGTCGTCGGTGCCGATCCAGAGGCGCTTCCCCGCGATGTGGATGGCGCGGACACGGTTGTCGGGAAGACCGTCGGCGGTCGTGAAGGCGCGCCAATGGCGAGCGGTCGGTTCGGGCGGCGGCGCCGCGACACATGCGCGGGCGGAAACCGAGAGCGCCAGGATGATCGAGAGGATACGCGGGTACACGGTCATAGCGCTCTGAGATACGCGATCAGGTCGTTGAATTGCCGCCGGGTCATGTCGCTGGTGATCCCGTGCTCGTCGTACAGGTTGAATCGGGTCCATATCTCCTCAAGCGTTGGGGCTGATCCGTTGTGCAGGTACGGCGGGCTATTGTAGATGTTGACCAGGTGCGGCACGTCGAACGCCCGGGTCGAAGTACCCGTGTCGTGGAAATAGACCAACCCCAGGTGCCCGAAGCCCGCGATCTGATGCAGGTCCTCAACCTCGATGTCCACCGGACCATCGAGCCACATGGTCGTGCCGACAGATGCGACAGCGGAGGAGGATTTGTAGCCGCCGGTGTGACAGGTGTTGCATCGCCGTTCCAGCGGGATGACGCGACCGTCGCGTGTGGTCGTGCGTTCAAAGATCGTCTTACCGCGACGCTGCGCAAGGGTCAGGCCGTCGGGGTGACGATTGGGGTTCGGCGGGCGGCGGATGGTGCTGATGTAGCGAACCAGGGCAGCCAGTTCGTCGGGGGTGAAGGGGTCGATTCGCGTGAAGAAGACCGCGAGTCGAGGCCCGCACTGATGCGCGAGCGACGGATTGGTACCCTCCCACTTGAACGGAGCCGTGTCGAGGATGCCCCGGAGGGTGCGATTGTCGACCGGGCTGATGCCAATACCGTCTGCCTCGATATCGAAGGCGAGTCCGTTGATGTGCCCGTCAGGGTGACAGGATCGGCAGGAGAACTGCTGCCCGAATGTCCCGGCAGCGCTGTGGAAGAGCCGTTGTCCGCGTCGTATTTCGGTGACGTCTTCGGGATCATTGGCAGTGAGCGCGATGGTCCCCGCCACGGTGAAGTCGCGTGTGTCGATCACGGAGATTGAATCGTCAAGAGCGTTGGCGACGTAGGCGTGGCTCCCGTCGGGGGCAAACGTGACACCGCTTGGGTTGCGACCGACGGGGACGCGCTTGATAACAAATCGCTCGCTGACGCCGAGATGGTTCGGAAGAATGTCATCACGTTCGGCGTTCGGCGTCGACGTAATGGTGTCCAGCAGGGCTGAGACGTCGATGATCGCGATCAAGTCGGCGCCGCCGCTCGTGACGATCGCGTGCTTGCCGTCCGGGCTGACGGCAACATCCATGGGATCGGGGAAGGCGTCGTTTGGCCGGTCGAGAAGAACCTGATCCACGCGGCCATCGGGCCAAAGAACGCCAAGCCCGTTGGTGACATTCCATCCCTGTGCGAGGCGCGTGATGGGGACGAGGTTCTTGATGCGCATCAGCGTGAAGAGAACGACGTCGCGACCTGGGACCGCCGCGATTCCCTGGAGCATGTTCGCGGCTGGAACCGACGGTCGGGAGGAGACGGATTCGACTTGAGAATGCCGAACAGGGGATGGCGGACGCCCCCCGGCGAGTTCGGCTGTCGCGGACGCTTGAATGACGGTTATTTCGGAGACGGGAGGCGTTTGGAAGGCGCTGGGATTGGGGCGGACGTTGGTGATGCAGATCGATTCTCGACCCGGCGAGGCAGCCAGGGACCACGGCCCCCGACCGGCGGGGAGGCGTTTGATATCGGTATAATCCTCGGCTCTGATGGGGTGATCCGTGGAGGCGTGGAGGACGGAGACGCTGTCGTCCTCGGTGTTGAGGACGAAGATCGACCGGCCCGCGGCGTCGGTCAGGACACCGTGTGGGGCGTCGCCGACGAGCAGGTCCGTCAGGGGCTCGAGGGAGAGAGTGTCAATGACTGTCACTGTATCGCTGAGTCGGTTCGTGACGTAAAGTCTTTCTCCGTCAGGGGTTACAGCCGAATCGTGCGGCTGTCGACCGACGGGAATCTCCGCGATGACGGCGCCGGCGCCCGGATCGACGACGATGAGGGTGTCGCTCTCCTCGCAGGTGACGTACAGGCGGTCGCCGGCGGGGGACGGGGTGAGGTTGACGGGAGTCTTGTACGTCGACTGCGCCTGTGGGATGCGGTAGCCGTTCTTGAGGACGGCGACGTGGGACGGGCGGTCGAGATGGCAGCCATCGCACCGAGCGCGATCGGCGTGGCGGATCGTGTTGAGGATGCGGTCGCGGGGGGCGCGTGGTGTGGATGCGGCGGCGGCGACGTGTCGACTTCCGGGGTCGTGGCAGGCTTCGCATTGCACGCCGTCCGCGAGGTCGAAAGTGTCATTGGTCCATCGGCGTCCGACATCCCCGGCGGTCGCGTGGCAGGAGAGGCAGAGGCGACTGCGTTGGGGCGGATCGGCGATCCCGCAGAGGGTGGCGATGTGTGCGGCTTCCGGTTTGCGAAGGACTTTGAAGGTGCGATCGTGCTTGGGGATAGGTTCCAGCGAACACGGTCGCTGCGACTGATCGTCATCGTGACAGGTGAGACACACATCCTGTCCGACGTAGATGGGAGGTGGTTCGACCTGAGCGCCGGCTGCGGCGTGAATGCCGAACAAGGTGGCGAACGACAGCACGGTGGTTGTCACAGGGGTCATGGTGGGTACTCGCCGCCGCGCGGGGTGTGCTGGGGTTTCTGGACGGTGGGTGAACGCGCCACGCCAACGGCGTACGGAGGTTTCCGGAGGGCAGTGACGTAGCCGTTGGGTGGGGAGAGTTTGCGATCCTCGTGGCATCCGATGCAGCCACGGTTTTCCTTGGGCATGACCCAGAACCAACTTTGCATGTCACGGAGGACGCGTCCGTCGGCGGCGAGGGTCTGGAGACGAATGGCGGTGCGGGCGGGGACCTCCGCATGGAACGAACCATCGTCTTCGATAGGTATGTCGCCGAGGACGTCGGTCGGCAACGCACCGGTGATGACGCGAACGCGGTCGATGGGGTGTTCGGTGTCGATGCGCGTTCCGGTCATGTACGCATTGAGGCAGTAGAGCGTGCCGGTGGTTCGTCGGTCGTCCACGACGCTGGACCTACCGGCGGGACGGGGACGGGGGCGGACGGCGACGGGATGGACGTCATGCCACTCGGGAGCGTCGTACAGAACCTTGTGTCGGTCGGCGCCATTGTGATCGCGGAGCGCCAGCGCGTAGGTGCCGGTGGCGCCGGAGCGGATCGACGCCAGTCTCCCGTCGTCCGCGGCGCGGGCTGTGTACGCGGTGTCGTAGCGGAAGACGTCCGTGCCATCGGTATTGACGGTAAACAGCGTCTCGCCCGTGGGGTCGGCGGGTGTCGGTGGCGTCTTGCTCGTAAAGACAAGCCTGCCATCGGGGAGTTGGCGAGGGTCGAACGCGCCGTCGGGAGTGTAGGTAATGCGCCGCAATCGCGTGCCATTGAGTCGGCAGGTGTAAATCGAGGGCGCCGATTCGCCGGGTTCGTCCGCGGTGAAGGCGATCTGATCCACGGGGCGGTCGGCGTCCATCGTGTAGATGGCTGACAGGTGTATGACCGA
>JAJDDS010000556.1 GCA_029260195.1 Phycisphaerae bacterium | reverse complement strand
TCGTGCACGAGCGACACGGCCAGAACACCGACCTAGTGCGGTTTGCGGGCTGGTGGGGCAACGATCCCGATACGCGGTTCAAGATGCACCTTCAGCCCGAGTTCATCCCGCGCGTGGGGGCGGATGGTTGGCAGATCAGCAACCCGCCGATCCTGGCCATGGCGCCGGTGAAAGCGTCGATCGACATTTTCGACGAGGCGACCATACCCGCGCTGCGTGCCAAGTCCGAGCGAATGGCAGCATACCTGCGGTTCCTTCTGAACCGGTTACCGAGCTGCGGGCTTCATCCCGCGCGGACGTTCGATCGAATTGAGGTCATCACCCCGGATGTCCCGTCTGACCGAGGCTGTCAGTGCTCGATCCTGTCCCACGACCGTCCCAAGGAGCGTTTCAAGGCGTTGCAAGCGGAGGGCGTAGTGTGCGATTTCCGCGAGCCGAACGTCATTCGCGCCGCCCCCGTTCCCCTGTACAACACCTACCACGACATTTGGGTGTTCGCGAACGAGCTTTCTGGGAGACCATAAGCGCCGCGCGTCGGCGATCTTGATGCACCATGGCGGACAACGAGAAACCGAGATTCAGCATCGTCGGCGGGGGACTTTCGGGGTCGATGATGGCCGTGTTGTTGGGGCAGGCCGGGCACGAAGTTGATGTCTACGAACGTCACGGCGATCCGCGAGGGACCACCGTCGGGGCGGGGCGATCGATCAACCTGGCGGTCTCCGACCGGGCGATCCACGCGCTCGAACGGGCGGGGCTCGCCGATACGGTGCTCAGCGAAGCCGTGCCCATGCGCGGGCGAATGCTGCACGACACGAGCGGGCGCCTGACTTTTCAACCCTACAGCAAGAACGAAAACGAAAACATCAACTCCGTCTCACGCCTCGCGCTGAACGTCGCCATGATCGAGGCGGCTGGACGCTGCCCCGGCGTGACACTGCTGTTCGACAAAAAGTGCAACGGTGTCGACCTGCAGACAGGGGCGGCGCAGTTTCTGACCACGACGAGCCTCGAGAAATCGGAGACCAACGGGGACATTGTCATCGGCGCCGACGGGGCGTTCTCAGCCGTTCGAGCTTCGATGCAGCGACAGGATCGGTTCAACTACCAGCAGTACTACCTCGAGCACGGATACAAGGAGCTGACCATTCCGCCCGGGCCAGGCGGGGTGCATCAGATGGACAGGAACGCCCTGCACATCTGGCCGCGACGGTCGTTCATGATGATCGCGCTCCCCAACCACGACGGGTCGTTTACCTGCACGCTGTTCTGGCCGCTCGACGGACCGATGAGCTTCGACGCGCTGAGAACGGACGATCAGATCCGATCCCATTTCGAACGCGAGTTCCCAGACGCCGTCCCGCTGATGCCGACGTTGGTCGACGACTACAAACGCGACCCCACCAGCAGCCTCGTCACCGTGCGATGCGACCCCTGGTACGTTCGCGACAAGATCGTGCTGATCGGCGACGCCGCCCACGCGGTGGTCCCGTTCTACGGACAGGGGATCAACTGCGGGTTCGAGGACTGCGAAGCCCTGATGGACTGCATCGGCAAGCATAGCCCCGACTGGGAGCGCGTGTTCGGCAGGTACAACGAGATGCGCAAAGACAACGCCGACGCGATATCGAACCTGGCGATCAGCAATTTCGTCGAGATGCGCGACCATGTCGGTTCGCCGAGGTTTCTGCGCAAGAAGAGACGTGAGCGCGCGTTGCACCGGCTCTTCCCTAGTTTCCTGCCGCTCTACTCGATGATATCGTTTTCGCGCATTCCCTACGCCCAGGCTGTACGCCAGGCTGAGAGGCAGGACCGCAAGGTGCGCATGACCCTGTGGGCCGCGCTGGTCGCAGGCATCGCCATCGTGGTGCTTCTTGTTTGGTTGGCTTTATAATGGGGCACGCAACATCAAATGTCATGCTCAGCGAAGCGAAGCATCCTGCCCGGATGCGGCAAGATTCCTCGCTGCGCTTGGAATGACAACTTTCACTGTGCACGCTTTGCGTGGAGACGCTATGTCCGTAACCTACGAAAACTACCTGAAGGTCCGTGAGCTGATCGCGCTTCAGGAGGTCAAGTCCGACCCGCCCGAGCACGACGAGATGCTCTTCATCATCATTCATCAGGTCTATGAGCTCTGGTTCAAGCTGCTCCTGCACGAGTTCGACAGGGTCAAGAGCCAACTCAGCGACGACGACCTGTATGGCGCCGTCGCGACGTTTCAGCGGGCGCGCACGGTCATGAAGACGCTGGTCAGCCAACTCGACGTGCTCGAGACAATGACGCCGATGGGGTTCACCAGCTTTCGCGACCGGTTGGATACCGCATCCGGTTTCCAGTCCGCCCAATTCCGCGAGTTCGAATTCGTGCTGGGCTACAAGCGCGAAGAGATGCTCGAGTACCACCAACCTAACTCCGCCGCGCACGCCGCGCTGGAGCGACGGTTCAACGAGCGGACGGTCATCGACCACTTTTACGATTTCCTCGCAGCCCGCGGCGTCGAGATACCAGCCGAGATCAAGAGCAAGGACGTCACCGCGTCGACGATTCCCAGCAAGGCCATCGAGGACGCCATCGAACGCCTCTACCGCAGCGATCCAAGCTCTAAGAGTCTCTTCGAGCTGATGACCGACTTCGACGAGGGGCTGCAGGAATGGAGGTACCGGCATGTCAAGATGGTCGAGCGCACCATCGGATCGAAACCGGGCTCGGGCGGTTCGTCCGGGGTGGAATTCCTGCGGTCCACGCTTTTTCAGCCGGTCTTCCCGGAGATGTGGTCGGTCCGCCATCGCCTGTAGCGTGTCGCCATGATCTACGACATCACACCGCCGATCACCGAGTCGTTGAAAGTGTGGCCGGGGGATACGCCGCCGTCGCGCGAAGTGTTGTGCGACATGAAGAAGGGCGACAACCTGACGCTTTCGACGTTGCGGGCGACGGCGCATCTCGGCACTCACGCGGACGGGCCGAACCACTACGGCGCCGACGCTCCGTCGATCGACCAGCGGAGTTTGGATTACTATCTGGGTCGATGTCGCGTGATCCGCGTCGACGTCGGTCGCAACGAGCGCGTTACACCCGCGATGATCGACGCGCCGATCGACGAACCGCGAATTCTGTTCGCGACCGACACCTATCCCGACCCGACCCAGTTCAATGAGGACTTCGCGGGGTTGGCTCCCGAGCTGATCGACGGACTGCACGATCGCCGCGTGATTCTCGTTGGAATCGACACGCCCAGCGTCGATCTTTTCTCGTCGAAGGAACTGCCCGCGCATCAGTGTTTTCTCCGACACGACATGGCGATTCTCGAGGGCATCACGCTGTCTGACGTCCCCGAAGGCGTCTACGAGTTGATCGCACTGCCCCTGAAACTCGTCGGCTTCGACGCCAGCCCCGTCCGGGCAATCTTGCGCACCCTCACGGACTGAACGTCGCCCGATCGAATCCTCAATCACGGCGGGTCGAGCGGATCAGACGCTCACCGATTCACCGACGCGCGGAGGGAAGGCGGCGTAGAGCGCGGGGAGGACCAACAGCGTCAAAACGTTGTTCGCGATGATGCCGCCGATGACGACGGTGGCGAGCGGACGCTGCACCTCCGCCCCGACACCCGTGTTCAACGCCATCGGCACGAATCCGAGCGCCGCGACAAGCCCGGTCATCAGAATCGGGCGCAACCGCATCATCGCAGTCTCCTCGATCGCGGCTTCGACGGGCATCCCCTCGCCGAGCTTCCGCCGAATCGTCGACACCAGAACCAGGCCCGCCAGCATCGCCACTCCCGACACAGCCACGAACCCGATACCGGCTGAGACGGTGAATGGCATGTCCCGAAGTGTCAGGGCTATGACACCTCCGAACGCAGCCGATGGCGCCCCGGTCGCGATGATCAGCGAATCCCGAATCGACTCAGTGCTGAGATACAGCAACATGAAGATGATCCCCAGCGCCAGCGGAACGATGATCATCAGGCGATCCCCGGCGCGTTTCAGATGCTCGAACTGTCCACCAAACGTCGCGTAGTACCCTGGCGGCATCGCGATTTCCTCGCCGATGCGGCGTTGCGCCTCCTCGACGAAACTCCCCAAATCCCGACCGCGCACGTTGGCTTGCACCACGATGCGGCGCTTCTGCCCCTCGCGCGTGATCGTCGACGGACCCTCTGTCTGTCGGATGCGCGCCAGCCGCGACAGCGGAATCCGCTCGCCGGCAGCCGTAGGCACCAGAATGCGACCGACCGCCTCCGGGTCCGTGCGGTACCGGTCGACGAGGCGAACCGCCAGATCGAAACGCCGCTGCCCCTGGCGTACCTGTCCCACTTTGATCTGCCCGATGGCTTCCACCATTTCGAGGACATGACGAGCCGGAACGCCGTAGCGCGCGATCGCGTCCTGGTCGACGTCAATCTGCAACACGGGCTGCCCGGTGATCTGCTCAGGCGAAGCGTCAGCCGCTCCGGGAATCGTCTCGAGCAGTTCCTGAATTTCCTGCGCCTTCGCCCGCAGTACCTCAATGTCGTCGCCGAACAGCTTGACCCCGACGTCCGCCCGGATGCCGGCGGTCATCTCGTTCACCCGCATTTCGATCGGCTGCGTGAAGATCGCCCGCATCCCCGGCATGGTTTCGAGATCGGCGCTCATGTGCTCGACCAACTCCGCCTGCGTCGGCGCCTGTGTCCAGGTCTCGCGCGGGTGGAGCGTGATGAAGATGTCGGTGACCTCCATCCCCATCGCGTCGGTCGCTACCTGCGCGGTACCGGTACGACTCCACACGGCGCGAATCTCGTCGGGGTACCGCGCCAGCAGCAGCTTCTCGATCCGCGTGCCGTATCGGATCGACTCGTCCAGCGATACACCCGCCAGCCGCACCGTGTTGATCGCGACCGCCTCCTCGTACAGTCGCGGAATGAATGTTGAGCCCAACTGCGACGCGAGCAGATAACCGATGAACAGCACGCCGAGCCCAGCCCCGATCACGGTCCATCGAAAGCGCAACGCCAACCGAATGCACGGCCGATAGAACCACTGCACCGCCCGCACGATGATGTTCTCCCCCGCGCGGATGCGCCGCGTCAGCAGCAGACTCGCCAGCACCGGAGTCAGCGTCATCGAGAAAATGAGAGAACCGGTCAGCGCGAAGATCACGGTTAGCGCCATCGGCCGAAACAGCTGCCCCTCGACTCCTTCGAGCAGCAGGATCGGCAGGTAGACCACCATGATGATGAGTTCGCCGAACATGGTTGGCTTGCGAACCTCGATCGTCGCGTCCCGGACGATGTCGATCACCGGGCGTTTTCCGAACTCCAGCCCGATCCGCCGGACGCTGTTTTCGATGATGATGACCGAGCTATCCACCACCAGCCCGAAGTCGATCGCGCCCAGACTGAGCAGACTGGCTGCGATGCCGGTGCGGAGCATCAAATTGAACGACAGCAGCATGCACAGCGGAATCGCCAGCGCGACAATCAACCCCGCGCGGACATGGCCTAAGAATGCGAACAGAACCGCGATGACCAGCAGCGCGCCTTCCAGCAAGTTCCTCAGAACCGCGCCGATGACCCGGTCCACCAACTCGGTCCGCTCGTAGAGGATATCGACCTGCACGCCCTGGGGCAGCGACGTCTTTACCTCCGCCAGCCGTTCCTCCAGACGACGCGTCACCTCGTGGCTGTTCTCGCCCATGAGCATGAAGCCCAGCCCGAGCACGATCTCGCCACGCCCGTTGGCTGTCACCGCTCCCCGCCGGATTTCGTGCCCCTCGATCACTTCGCCGATGTCGCGGATGCGGATCGGCACGCCGTCGAACGCGGTGATGACCACGTCGGCAATCTGCTTGACGTTCGTGGTCAGGCTGATCCCGTGTACCAGGTGTTGTTCCCCCGCCCGGGCGATGTATCCGCCGCCGACGCTCTGGTTGTTACGCTTGAGCGACTCGATGACGTCGTCCAGCGTCATGTCGAATTTGACCAGTCGCGCGGGATCGACTTGCACCTGGAACTGCTTGCGCTTCCCGCCCCACGTATTGACCTCAGCCACTCCCTCGACGAACAGCAGTTGCGGCTTGATGATCCAGTCGTGGATCGTGGTCAATTCGGTGAGTGATTTTCCGTCCCCGGTGACCGCGTAGTGGACCACCTCGCCGAGTCCGGTGGCGACCGGCCCCATCTCTGGACGACCGATTCCCTCGGGCAACTCGACAGTCTGCAACCGTTCGTTGATGAGTTGGCGGGCGAAGTAGATGTCCGTCCCGTCGTCGAACGTCGCCGTGACCTGACTGAGCCCAAACTTCGAGATGGACCGGACGTTGAACAAAGCGGGTAGCCCGCCGATCGATTGCTCGACCGGAATCGTGATCTGCCGCTCGATCTCGACCGGCGACAGCGACGGAGCCGCCACATTGATCTGCACCTGCGCCGGGGTCGTATCCGGAAACGCGTCGATCGGGAGATTGGACATCGCGTGCGGACCGTGAGTATCAGCACCGCCGACGCCACCAGCACGATCAGCCGATTGCGAAGAGACCATGTAATAACCGCGTCAAGCATAGAGCACCTGAGAGTGAATGCCGAATGTCGAAGTCAGATCAGTGAATCCGTCTTCCAGCTTTCGCCATTGGATATTTAGAAGTCTACTGATTCGCGCACCAAAGTTTGAGCGTCATGCTGAGCGAAGCGAAGCATCTTGCCCCGTATGCAGCAAGATCTCTCGCTACGCTCGGAATGACAATGTCCGGTATCTCCCGCTCCACGCGGCGAATACGCCCCGCGCCTATTTATCCAAATGCTCCACTTCACAGCACCCCGTCCCGATACTGCCCTTGAGAATCTCCGTCTTCAGCAGGTAACTGCCCTGCGTCACGACAGTCTCAGCCATCGCCAGCCCGTCGAGCACTTCGTAGTGATTCTCCGTCTCGGAACCAAGACGCACTTTACGCGGCTCGAAGAGTGTGTCGCTGTGTCGGACGAACACGATGTTGCAGCACCCCTCCCATTGCACCGCGTCCTTGGGTACGACGATGAGCGATTCCGCGTCGTGGATCGTGATTCGCGACCGGCCGAACATGTTGGCCCGCAGCAGTCCATCCTCGTTGTCAATTCGGGCGCGCGCCTTGATCGTCCGTGTCCGCGCGTCCACCTCGTGGCTGATCCAGGTGACTTCGCCTCCGAACGTCTCCCCGCGTAACCCGTCCACCGCCAGCACAACCGGCTGACCGCGACGAACGTGGCTCAGATCCCCCTCGTAAAGGTCCATCATCGCCCACAGCGTGCTCGTGTCCGCCACCGCGAACAACGTGGCCGTCCGGTCAATACTCTCGCCGACAACCGCCGACCGCTCGACGACGACGCCGTCCTGCGGCGCGATGATCGGCAGTAGGGGGGACGTATTGCTCGTCTCGGTGACCTCACCGATTTGCGCCTCGTTCAATCCCAGATTGAGCAGTTTCTGCTTCGCACGGGACAGCGCGATGCGCACCTCGATCAGCCGCGTCTCCGCTTCCATCGCGCCCTTCTCGGTCGACACCCCGCGTTCCATCAGCTCACGCTCGCGGGCGTAGTTCTTCTCTCGCATACCCAACACAGCCACCGACTGCAGATAGTCCGCCTTGGCTGTCGCGAGTTCGGCTGAGTCCAGCACCACCAGCACGTCACCCGTCTCGACGTACTCACCCAAATCCGCGCGGACCGTGCGAATCACCCCGGGCACGCGCGACGAGATACGCACGTACCGGTTCCCGTCGTACGCCACCTGTGCGTTGCAGTTCACCGTCTCGGTGATCGGCCGGCGGTTGATGTCAACGAATCTCAGATCGGCGTTGGCTGCGACTTCCGACGACTTGAACCGCACGCGCATGTTCGTCGTCGCGCAACTCACCGACGGCGACCGTCGGCTTCGCGGAATCTCGTCCAACCCCGCCAGCTTGATGTCCGGGTCCGATTCGGCATGCGCCGCGTGATCGTGTCCATCGTCGACACCGTGCCCGTCAGCGTCATCGAGGTCGCCGTCTTGTGCGCCGTCGGCGAGCGGTGGGTTGCAGATCTCGCACTGCGACTCGGGCAGTTCGTGCTCGGCACACCAGTCGTTGATGGCTTTGAACGCCGGAATCACCTCCGGGTTGCACCGCGTGCAGTAGGCCTCCGGAACACCGTGCCCCGCGCAGAACCCCAGCGATTCGATTAGGCCTGGATCGCAGAACGGGCAGATAGACTCCGGCACGTTGTGCTCGGCGCACCAGTCGCCGGTATTCTCCGCCGCCGTCGACGGCGCCGAACCGACTGCCCGCTCGGACTTCAGAACGAAGTATCCCCCGGCTCCGA
>JAJDDS010000555.1 GCA_029260195.1 Phycisphaerae bacterium | reverse complement strand
TCCCGGTAGCGAGCAAATCAACATCACCACACGTATGGCGAACGCCGCACACAGAATCTGCGACGCGCTCCCGAACGGGGCGAAGAAGTAACCATACGCCAGTTCCATCGTTCCCAACCCCTGCGGAGGACCGGGCAACGCCTTGATCACCTCACCGGTCGAGAAGTACGCGTAAAACTCGAGGGCGATTCCGCCGCCCGCCTACAGGCCGAGCGCGATGGCCACCATGAAGAACGCACCCGCCGCCAACACCTGAAGGACAAGCGTCATTCCGATCGCACCGGCCAACAGCCTCGTCCGGCGCGCCAATCGCATGGCGGTCTGGTCCACGCGACACAGTTGGTCCGACATCGGGACCCGCGAGAAAACTCGGGGCCAAACGGGCCACGCACGAACCCATGGCGATAGATACGCGATCGCCCCCAACGCGCCCGCCGACAGCAAGACGAGCATGTACATTCGCAATGGAGCCAGCCGGCTTCCGGACGGACTCAAGATGGTGACGAGCGACACGACCACGATCAACGAGCCAAGCCCGATGATCCGGTCGATGAAGACGGTGGTCATGGCTTCTGTCTTCCGGTCGGTGTACTGCGCCAGGTAGTAGGCTTTAAAGACATCCCCCGCGGTCGATCCCAGCGGCGCGGCGAAGTTCAGGAAATTTCCGGCGAAGGTCAGCTTCAACGCAGCCCAATGCGTGATTTCAATGCCCGACGCTCGAAGGAGACGGCGGATGCGCGCCGCGGATAACACCGGAACCAGGGAGAACAGCGCAACGGCTGCCAGGAGGAACTCCTTTGCACTCCTGCGCCACGACGTCCCCAATCCGTACGTGACCCGCGGCGCACCATGCTCATCAACCGCGACCTCCGCGAGCGGCAGCGCCTCCGTGCCACCGCCCGCGGAAGCGACGATGACGTCGTGGCCGCGGACCGTGACGACCCCCGTCACGGTTTTTTCACCGTCCGCGAGCACTACGCGGTCGTCCAACGAGACCCCGCGTGCGACGAACCAGATTGCGATTCCACAGACCGAGACCCGCAGTACGTCGAGTAACAACTTCTTGAAGCGGTGGGACACGCGGTTTCTCCTTGGTGCGTTCTCGTCTCAGTCCGTGCGAGGTACGTTGGACACACGCGGTCAAAAGCAAGAGCCGTGCCGAAGCGTCACGTCTGCCGTAACTTTCTTGTTTGCAGTGGTTTACAAGGCGTGTCGCCCGGTGACAAACCGGCTGCGCGGCTGGGGGAAATCACTCGCTTCGCGAGCACACACACGTTTCGGTCGCGACGCCAACCGCATGATGGGAGATTATTCCAGCGGCAATAGCATTTCGATACGCGCGCCGCGTCCCTTGGTGTCGGCTGCGCACACGCGACCGGCGTGCATGTCCATGACACGCTTGACGGAAGCAAGTCCGATCCCATTGCCTTCGGCTTTGGACGTGAAGAACAAATCGAATACTCGAGTCCGGATGGTCTCCGGAATCCCCGAGCCGTCGTCCGTGATGTCGATCCGCGCGAAGCGCGGTTCCCGATCATCACGCCCGCAAGCCACCGTGATCCGGCCACCCGAGGACATGTGCTCCATCGAATTCGAGACGACCTCGATGATGGCCTGCGTCAGCCATTCGCTGTCACCCCGAACCGCGAGCGGTTGATCCCGGAAATCCGTCTCGACGCGGACACGGCTCTCTTCGAGACTCGGGCGAATCTCGTCCAGCGCGCCCTGAATAATGGCGTCGACGTCACATCGCTCGAACCGTCCCTCGCGCGGGCTCGAGAAACCGAGCAGCCGCGTCACCCGCTCAGCCAAGCGGCGGCTTTCATACAGGACGTCCTGCATCCGCAGCTTGGTCTGCTCGTCGGCTGTTCCGAATTCCAATGCGAGCTGCGCCGAGCTGGTAATGGCAGCCAGCGGATTGCGGATTCCGTGCGCCACGGCGGCACAGACTTCGCCGACGGCAGCCAAGCGTGCGTGCTTCTCCTCAGCCACGCGTTGCCGTTCGAGCATCATTTGCTCGTAAGTCTGTTGTAGCTTGCGCCCATACCAGAACACGCCTATCAGAATGATCACGACCATCGCGAACATGTACTTCTCGATCGATGCGCTATGCTGCAACGCGTCCCGGTACTCGTCCAGAAGGCGGTGCTCCTCGTCGGATAGACCCTGGGCCACCAGCGCCAACGCTTCGAGCGCCTTCGCCTGATGGCGGTCCATGGACGCCATGGCCGAGGTGGCTTCGTTCAGTAGGCGACGTTCCCGCGCCGGCGTGATCGTCGCCTCGTTGATCGACGCGAAGATCCCGAAGACTCGCTGCTCCTCCCCGAACATCTCGTCCACCCGCGCGCGGAACTCCGCCAGATCGAGCCCAAATTCGGCATCGCGCGTCGCCATCGCTCGATACCGCGTCCGCGAGCGCTCGAATCGGGCCCGCTCCTGCTCCACCAAACGCGTCGCGAAAACGTCGTTGCCTGGTGCGTTCAGGTGCAGCACCGCGAGGCGGATGTTCCCCACCCACGCCTCGCCTTCGTCGACGCGATGGAGTTCATTGAGCGCCACCGAAAACGACTGAATCGTCCGATGGTACATGATCAGACTCGCGGCGATCACCACGACATCGAACATCGCCAGGACAAAATAGAAATGGTACCACCGCCAGCGGATCATCGTACTTGGATTCCGTGCATCGCCGCCGGCCGGCAGCCGACCACCGTTGACTTTGATATCGGACATGCGAACTTCGACATTCCCCGGGCGATCGACGACCGCCGGGAACACCACCCTTCAATGTCGGAGGCACGCGATTTACCCATCTCTCCCACACCCGATGCCATCACTCTATCAGAACCACGACATCAAGACAAATTGCTCGACACAACATCGCAAAGCTCGCGGATGGGTGCCGCTGGGGGGTCGCCCACCCAGAGTTTCCGCAGGCCCGTACGCGCACAATTGACGCCTACGATTGCTCAAGGCACAGATTCGCCGTGCGACGGTCCACAGAGCGGATCAACGCCGCATGAGGTACCGAGTACCGATCCACAAGCCGGTTGAAACGCGGCAAGGGGATAGTGCCGTCACGACGGCGACGCGTTAACCCCTTGCGCCAGGTTCTCACGACCTCGTGCCGGGACCTTTCCGACGCCTCTGCGTTGCGATTGGTGTTGAAGACCTGGGACGGGGTGGGGGTGGATTGAGCAACAAACGGACAGGCCGACGGGATTCACCCGCCAGAACGCTTTAGTTCGACCGGTTCGGACGCTGACGCGCGTCGTCG
>JAJDDS010000554.1 GCA_029260195.1 Phycisphaerae bacterium | reverse complement strand
CCTCTCCCCATTGCATGTACATCATTCCTAACTCGGCGTGCGGGCGGGGGTCGGTGGGGTCGGCGTCGATGGCGTACCGGTACTCGCGTTGTGATTCGGCGTACTGGCGCATCCCAGCGAGAGTGTCGCCCATGATGCGGTGGTAGTCGGTGGGCTGGGGTGTGACGCGGTAGGCTCGCGCTCGCAAGGCGGCGACGCGTTCCAACTTGTTCAACGCGTAGGCGGCAGCCGCAGAGTAACCGAGCGCTTGGACGTCGTTGGCGTTGACGGTCAGCGCGGTCATCGCGGCATGCTCGGCGTCGTCGTAGCGTCGTTCGGTCAGGTTGAGGGCGGCTTCGAGTCTCGCGGCATCGGGCGACGAAGCGTCGTATTTTCTGGCCAGCGCGATTCGCTTGTCGACCTCGTCGAAATCCCATCCGCTCTGGGCGATCCATCCGAGTCCGAGGTGGGCAACGGCGAGTTTCTCGTTGATCCGCAGAGCAGCCATGTAGTCTTCGGCGGCTTGTTCGTACTGTGACTTGGACCGGAGCAGGTCCGCGGCAGCGATGCGGGCGGGCCAGTAGCCGCGGTCGATCCGTGTGTATGCTCGCTGGTAGCAGTCGCGAAGGACGAACTGGGTGCGTTCGTCCAGTCCGGGTTGCCGGGTCAGCACGCCGTATCGCAGCGCGCCCGCGCCGACAGCGGTCAGGCTGGGGGCGTCGGTCGGCATTGCCCGGGTCAGTTGATTGTCGAAGTACTTGTAGGTTTCGATGGCTTTGTCGCGATCGCCGAGTTGTTCGTACATCCGTCCCAAACGGTATCGCGCTTCGTGATCGTCTTCGTGGTGTGAGAGTGCCCGCTCGAGGTGATCGCGGGCGTCGGCGTATCGCCCGACGAGCGCGTCGCACGTCGCCATGGTTCTGTGCCATAAGCTGACACTGCGCCCGCGGTCAACGACGGTTTGGACGGCGTCGGCGGCATCGGCGTAGTGTCCGGTCTCGAGGAGACAAATCGCCACGCCGCAGGCTGCGGCCACTTCCGTTTCCTCATGGACGTAGAGTTCGGCGTAGGCGTTGATGGCTTCTCTGTACGCTCCGCGCATGCGCATCGCGTGTGCGGAATCGATCGTGATGGAGCGGGGGGCGTCGGATGGTCCCGTCGCTTGCGCTCCGGGCTCGGCCATGAGGGTGGCGAGCAGGGCGGCGCCGGTGATCAGAAACATGTACGATCGCATCATGACGTTCATCGGCGAACCAAGACACCGCACGCGATGACACCTGTCAAGGCGCGTCGGGGACGGCGTGGCGGAGGTGGTGTGCGCAGTGGATGCGGTGGAGACGGTCCCACTCGGGGCGCGTCAGTGTTCCGAAGAACGGGTGGAAGCGAACGGGGCCGATATGGGCGCGATATCGCTCAATGGCGCGTCGCAGGTCTTCGATGGATTCTTCGAGGTCCGCGTCGGGGGGGGGGGTGAGCGATTCTGTGACGGTGAACCCATCCCCGAGCACGCCCTCGCGGAAGACGTTGCGCAGCGCCATACGTCCGAAGAACCGTCGCATGATGCGGTGACGTCTGACACCGAACCCGTCGATCGAGCCGTTGACGCTGTCCGCGAGGTGACGGCAGATTTGTGCGAGCGACCAGTTTCCGGTGGTGCGGTGATGGGCGCGGAGGCGATCGACATAGGCGAGGGCGTCGGACAGATCCTCAAAAACGGGCACGGGGTAGAAAGACATAGGGATGAATTTAGAATGTCGAATAGCGAATAGCGAGTGAAAACGCCGCCATTCTGAATTCGCTGCCCGACATTCGCGGTTCTTCTCCGTTCATCGGCGAGGACTCGTCAGGGCGTACCTGGTCACAACGCCGCCGCCGGTGTGCCTTTGTATAGATGGTGGACATAGCGGCCGTATCCGTTGTAGGGCAGGGTCGGACGGCGCTCGTCAGAGCCGAGTATGCGTTCGCTGGCTTGCGACCATCGGGGATGCGGTGCAGCCGGGTTGACGTTCGCCCAGAAGTCGTACTCGCTGGGGACGGCGTCATGCCAAAACGTCGCGGGTTTGTGCTCGGTGAGGTCGATCTTGACGATGGACTTGATGCTCTTGTAGCCATACTTCCACGGGAGCAGCAATCGCAGCGGGGCGCCGTGCTGGTTGGGGAGTTCGTGTCCGTAACTGCCGGTGGCGATGAATGCGAGTTCGTTGGCAGCCTCCTCGATGGTCAGCCCCTCGTAGTACGGCCATCGCCAGGGTGTCGGGGGACGTTGGCTACGGGCTTGCTCGGGCCGGAAGAAGGTGACCATGCGGACGAATCTGGCATTTGAGGTTGGCTCGATCCAGTCGAGTAGGGCTTGGAGCGGGAATCCGGTCCAAGGGACGGTCATGGCCCACGCTTCGACGCATCGAAGTCGGTAGACGCGTTCCTCGATGGGCATGTTGCGGATGATGTCGTCGAAGTCGATGGTACGCGGTTTGGCGACGTGGCCGGTGATCTCGACTTGCCAGGGTTTAGTCTTGAGTCCTCGGGCGAGTGGCCAGACGCCGCCTTTGGCTTGGGTGAACTCGTAGAAGTTGTTGTAGGCGCCGGAGACGGTCTCTTCGGTAATGGGTCGCTCGACGGTGTACTTCGTGTTGCGTTTTCCCGGGAGGAAGAGGTTTCCGGATTTCGGATTGAGTGTGACGGCGAGTTCCTTATTGGGGGGGGCGGTCGTGTCGGTGCCGGCTGTCGTTGCGGATGAGTCGGCGCAGGCGCCGATGGCGCCCAGCGTGGCGAGTCCGACGGCGCCGGCGGTGTTTTTGAGGAACGTCCGTCGCGCGCGAAAAGCGGATTCGGGCGTGCAGGGCTGGTTGACTTCCCAGTCCTTGCGTCGGTACAGGTTGGGCATGGCTTGCGCTCCGCGTCCATTTGGCGATACGGGTCAAGGTAGACGTTTGGACGAACGCATGTGAGGATACGTCACGGTGTCGGCCGATGTCAAAGAAGAGCCGGCGGTTGCGTTTGTCGATGTAGGACTTCAGGGGCGGGAGCGGGAACATGGTGTTGGGGAATAGGGGCATGGCGTTACGGGTTGGAACGGAATGACGAGGGAAGATGCAAAGCGAAGCGGCGGGTTGTCGGTGGGGTCCCTGGCCTGGTTCGTAGTATTCGCGGGCGTGGCGGTCGGGGGGTATGCGTACGTCAATCGGCCGGTCGAGACGGACGTCCGTTGGAGTGATGATCTGGAGGCTGCGAAGGCGTCGGCGCGGGAGCGGGGGACGGCGCTGCTGGTCGAGTTCACGAATACGGGGTGTGTCTACTGCATCAAGATGGACCGGGAGGTGTTCTCGCGGGAGGATGTGGCTGCGGCGGTGAATCGGTTCGAGCCGGTGAAGCTGTACTGGTCGGACGCAGCCGAGTTCGGGCGTCGGTTTGGGGTGGAGATGTTTCCGTCGTTCGTGGTGATGGACGTGGACGAGAAGCCGCTGCTGGGCAGCGCGGGATACATGTCGCCTGAGGAGTTCAAGCGGTTTTTGCAGCGCGCTTCCGCACTCGTGTGGGGGGCGGCGCCGGGAGGGGGGGCTGGCCGTTGAGGCGGGCTTTGAGGTACTTGCCGGTGTGGCTACCGCGCTTTTTGGCGATCTGTTCGGGCGTTCCCTCTGCCACGATATGACCGCCTTCGTCGCCGCCTTCGGGAACAAGGTCGATCACCCAATCCGCTACCTTAATCACGTCGAGGTTGTGCTCAATGACGATGACGCTGTGTTTCATCGCGACGAGCCGGTTCAACACGTTGAGCAATTTGTGAATGTCGGCGAAGTGCAAGCCGGTGGTGGGCTCGTCGAGGATATAGAGGGTGTGTCCGGTGGGCGACTTGCCGAGTTCGGCTGCGAGTTTGACGCGCTGGGCCTCTCCGCCGGAGAGTGTGATGGATGATTGTCCGAGCTTCACGTAACCGAGTCCGACGTCGATGAGGGCGCGCAGGAGTTGCTTGATCTTGGTGAAGTTCTGGAAGAAGACGGCGGCTTCGTCGACGCGCATGTCGAGGATGTGGGCGATACTCTTTCCGCGGTATCGGATGTCGAGAGTCTCGCGGTTGTAGCGTGTTCCCTTGCAGGTGGCGCACTCGACGAAGACGTCGGGGAGGAAGTGCATCTCGATGCGCTTGTTTCCCTGTCCCTGACATTCTTCGCATCGGCCGCCCTTAACGTTGAAGCTGAATCGTCCGGGACCAAAGCCGCGAATTTTGGCGTCGCGGGTCTTCGCGTAAAGCTGCCTGACAAGATCGAAGACTCCGACGTATGTTGCGGGGTTGCTGCGTGGCGTGCGTCCGATGGGGGACTGATCGATCTCGATGAGTTTGTCGACGCGCGAGGCGCCGATGATCTGGTCGTGCTCGCCGGGTCGGGGTCCGGCGCCGTTGATGCGGCGGTTGAGGACGCGGAGGAGGACCTGGGTGACAAGCGTGCTCTTGCCGCTGCCGGAGACGCCGGTGACGCAGACGAATCGGCCGAGCGGGAACCTGACGGTGAGGTCTTTCAGATTGTTCGCGCGGGCGCCGCGGATTTCGATGCGGTTGGACCAGACGATTCCACGGCGGCTCTCGGGAACGGGGATGCTCATGCGCCCCGTGAGGTAGTTGGCGGTGGCTGATTGTTTCGAGGCGAGAAGGTCCTTCAACGAACCGTCGTGAATGACTTCTCCGCCTTGAGCGCCGGCACC
>JAJDDS010000553.1 GCA_029260195.1 Phycisphaerae bacterium | reverse complement strand
GGAGCTTGAAGTCGGCGAGGAAGACCTGACTTGATCCGTCGTCGCCGCGCTGCGACGTCCACATCAGCTTGGTTCCGTCGTTCGAGAACACCGGCAACCCGTCGAAACGCGGGCTGTGGGTGACGCGGCGAAACGACTTATTCTCGATGTTCATGAGGTAGACTTCGTAGTTCCGGTGCCCATGGAGCGAAGTCGTGAAAACGAGGGTATTGCCGTTTGGATGCCAGTACGGGGCCCAATTGACCGCGTCGTTGGACGTGAGTTTGACCTCGCCCGACCCGTCGACGTTGATGACGTAGAGCTGGAGGTAGTCGCGCCGCTCCCGGTCGGCGCGGAAGACGATGCGTTTTCCGTCGGGAGAAAGGAACGGGCCGCCGTTGTAGCTGTCCTTGGCGTGCGTCACCTGCCGAACGTCGGAGCCGTCGGCGTTCGCCGTGTAGATGTTCATGTGGCCTTCGCCGCGGTTGCTCGCGAACGCGATCTTCTTTCCGTCGCGGGAGTAGGCGCCTTCGGCGTCATACCCGAGCGAGTGCGTGAGGTTGACGAGTCCCGATCCATCGGGTTCCGCCTGGTAGATGTCCATGTAGGGGCTGAAGTCCCAGCGATAGGAGCTGCCCTCGCGCTTGTATCCGGGAACGGGAAAGACGGCATCGGGGCTCTCAATGCTCGGATCTTCGTGGGTGGAACCGAAGATGATCTTCTTGCCGGAAGGATGGAAGTACGCGCAGGTGCATGCGCCCTTCCCGGTGCTGACCATCGTCGGTTTTCCGCCAGCCGTGGCGATGGTGTAGATTTGGTAGTGCTTCTTGCCGTCCGGGACGGCTTGGAAGATGACGCTTTTCCCGTCCGGCGAGAAGTAAGCTTCGCCCGCTTTCTCGAAACCCATCGTCGGGAAGGTGAGCTGCCTGATGTTGGTGATGACCTCCGATTCCTTGGCGGGGTCGATATCTTGGCGGGGCTGGGCGGCGAGAGTGCCAACCAATGTCACCAGAGAACAAATCGCAGCGATCGCGGCACGGGTGCGTTGCGTATCCATCAGAACAATCTCCCTTAACGACGTTCACAACGTTGTGGTCACGCGTGTAAACTAGGCGATGGGCACCGGCGCCACAAGCGCGTTCCGCGGGGATTTCATCCCCATCCGGATTCGCCGATGAGCTTGACGAATCGGCAGGGGATGTGAACACGCTCGCGGGTTCTGCCCCGGAGCTTGACAACCGACACCAGAGTCTGCTGCCCGGCCCCGCCGACGGGGATGACCAGCCTTCCGCCAAGCGAGAGCTGGTCGATCAGGGCGCCCGGAATGTCGGGGGCTGCCGCCGTCACGAGCACACGGTCGAACGGGGACTCCTCCAGCCAGCCCATCGAGCCGTCCCCGACGCGGAGGTGGACATCCGTGACGCCCAATCCGCGCAAACGCCGATCCGCCGCAACCGAAAGCCCCGCGATGCACTCGATGGAGTAGAGGCGATCGGTGAGACGCGAAAGGACCGCCGCTTGGTAGCCGCTACCCGTCCCGATCTCGAGGATCTTGCCGTGCGGCTCGACGCGCAGGACCTGGGTCATGTAAGCCACCATAAACGGTTGACTGATCGTCTGGTCCTCGGCGATGGCGAGCGCCTGATCCGCGTACGCCTGGGAGCGGGCATCCGGCGGGACAAATCGCTCGCGTGGGACCGAGTCGATCGCGCGCAGTACCCGCGCGTCGTGGATCCCGCGGGCTTCGATCTGGTCGGCGATCATATCGCGACGGGCGAGCCGGTACGTGTCATAATGGTCAGCCGGTTGGTTCATGCGACAATTCCGTCGGTCGTCTCGGTTGCATGGCGCGGACGCGTGGGTGAAAATGGCCGCGCGGGAGAGCCGACACCGGGGACAAGACGAACAGCCCGTCGGGCACGGTGCGAGACAGTGACGCCGATCACCCTGATAACGGATTTCGGGACGAAAGACCACTACGTCGGGTCCATCAAGGGGACGATCCTCCGGACCGCGCCCGCCGCGCGGATCGTCGACATCACGCACGAAATCGGGGCGCACGACGTGGTCCACGGAGCCTACGTGCTGTTCGAAGCCGTGAAGACCTTTCCGCCGGGCACTGTTCATGTGGCAGTGGTCGATCCGGGGGTCGGATCGAAGCGACGGATCCTGGCGGGCCGGTACGCCGGGCAGGTGGTGATCGCGCCGGACAATGGGCTGATAACCCTGGTGCACCGACATCTGCCGCTCGAGGAAATGGTCTCGGTCGAGAACACGCACTATTTCCCCGGCCCTGTGTCGCAGACATTTCAGGGACGGGACATTCTTGCACCGGTGGCTGCCCACGTCGCCTCCGGAGTCCCGCTGGTGCAACTGGGACCGCCGACCGCCAGCGTCGACATTCTGCGCCTTCCCGAACCCGTGCGCCTCGAACCGGTCGGACTGCGCGGGCAGGTGCTGTTCGTAGATCATTTCGGGACACTGATCACCAATATCAACGTGGACGATCTAGCGTCCCTGTTTCGGTCACGGGTGCCGATGGAAGTGTACGTCGAAGACCAAGTCGTCGGCTCGGTGTTGACGACGTTCAGTGACGTCGACATTAATGAAACCGTGGCGATGGTAGGCAGCTTACGGATGCTGGAGGTGGCAGTGAATCGCGGGCGAGCCTGTGACCGGTTCGCGGCGGCTGCGGGCACGGAAGTGACACTACGACCGGCGGACGATCGGACATGAGCGCGGCGCGGGTGGCGATTCTGGGGTGCGGATACCTCGGCTCCGCCCTCGCGCGGCGATTGATCAGGGACGGTCACAACGTGGTCGCCACGACCACGACGCCCGATCGTGTCGCAGAAATCGAGGCGCTGGGGGCGAGGGCTGTTGTCGTTGAACTGGCGCAAACGGATCAGTGCGGCGACGTGCTAGCCGATCGGGATGTCGCGATCTTGACGGCCGGCGCCGCCCGCGCAAAGCGGTCCTACGGCGAAGTCTACCTGCAAGGTGCACGCAGCCTGATCCAAGCCGCCGCCGGCTCGCCTGTCCGGCGAATCATCTACACATCGTCGACGCGCGTTTACGGGCAGGACGATGGCGAGTGGGTGGACGAAACGTCGCCGACCGAACCGGAATCTGAGAACGGACGCGTGCTGGCCGAGACCGAGCGGTGTCTGTTGGAGGGCGCACGGGCGTTGGACGCAACGTGCGCCGTGGCGCGGTTGAGCGGGATTTCCGGGCCCGGGCGTGATCCGCGCGAGCGCGTGCGTGCCCGCGCGGGGCAGGAACTATCCGGCGGATCCGTGTATGTGAATCTGGTTCACGTGGACGATGTCGTGTCGGCGATGGCGGCGCTGGTGGCGTCCGCGTTTGGCGGGGTGATGAATGTCACTGACGATCATCCAACTTTGCGGCGCGACTATTACGACAAATTGATCGCCGCCGCCGGCCTCACCCCCATTCGCTGGGACGATGCGCCCGGCGCGCCCGTCCGCGGCAAGCGCGTCCGAAACGACCTGATGAAACGCACGCTGGACATCAGTTTGGAACACCCTTCGCACGCTTGATTCATGCGCGCGCGGGAGAAACGCCGAGGATCGGAACTTGCCCACCCATACCGTTGTCCACCGAGCGTCCGCATCGGCGACCATGCCATCCGACCCGGCGTTCATACACCCGTCGCTTTCGCCCACAGTTCGGAAAGCGGCGGGTGTGGGGATGCGGACATGGACCGGGCGCGAGCGGGGCGGTAATCTGATGGTCAAGGAAATCGCTTATGAAACGACGGATCATCATCAGTTTGTGGCTTTTGTTCGCGGTGTGCCTCCTGGGGGACGCAGCCGCAATGTTCTGCCTATCGGACAGCGTACGCCGGTTCAGCGCGCTGGCGGAGTCGCATCGAATCCAGTGGCTGCGAGCCAACCTGAGCTCGGACGGAGTGCGCGTTCAGACGGACCTGCTCTCCGACCTGCTCGGACACAAACACACCGACGACGAGCGTGCTGAGAATCTGAATCGATTCTCGAAGTCGCTTCAACGCTGCCGGCGGTGCCACCATCCGCCACATCTGACGGCGGAGTTCGAGGGC
>JAJDDS010000552.1 GCA_029260195.1 Phycisphaerae bacterium | reverse complement strand
AAGATGGTCTACATGCTGCTCTACGACCTCCCCGCCGACCATCACTATCGCGTCGTGTTTATGAACCGCCATCTCGAAGAAGTCATCGAGTCGCAGGACGTCATGCTCCAGCGTCGCGGCAAGGACCAGGGCCAGTTGAGTCCGGAGATCCTCATCAAGAATTTCCAGGCCCAACTCGACAAGGTTTACGGTTGGCTGGACGGACAGGCGAATTTCGACGTACTCCGAGTCGACTACAACCAGGTCATGAAACACCCCGGCCCGGTCGTGACCGCAGTGAACGAGTTTCTCGGCGGCGGGCTCGACACAACCGCGATGATGGCTGTCGTCGACCCGTCGCTCTACCGCCGCCGCAAGTAGACCGCGCGCGTTCGCCTGAATCGGGTACGTCCGCCACTGCGTAGCTTCCTGAATCACCTTCAGACGGCCTCGATGCGGCATCGAGTTCGACTGCCGTATTCAGACCAGTCGCGTTCGCATGCAGTCGGCCGACCGCGCACACACTCCAGCCGCGATGCCGAAACCGCCTCAATGGACTCGGCACACAGTTTTCTTGAGAACCATCCTCCTCGTGGTGTGAGATCCGGTAGCTTCAACCGACGTGACTTGTGGGCGGATCGCATTGCGCCGCCAAGACGACAGGCACCCATTCCAATGAGAGCGTACGATAAATGCCGAAACATCGCCAATCCAGGTGGCCATGCTGTTGGCTGTCGCGGCGTGGGGCATATGCGCCGCCGCAGCCGTCGACCTGAAACCCAATGACACACTCGAGTCCGCGGTGGACACGGGTCAGGTCGACGCGGGCGAAGTCACCGTGATCGGTAGTGAGGTCGGTAGCGGTCCACTCGGAGGCGACGACTGCGACCTGGATGCGGTGCATGTCACGACGGGCGCCGCGTTGCCGCGGCCGTTGTCTGCGAACGCCACCGCCGAAAGCGCGCGAGGCGTCTGACCCTACGTCGCGTTCCCCCGCACGATCCCCGCATTTCGCCGCAGCATCTCCGGCTTCGCGCGCTTAACCGCACTGTGTTTCAGCACCCGCCGGTAGTCATCCACCGACCACCGCTCCACCTCATCCAACCCCAGCGACTCGCCGGCCACGTGTCGTGAAAACGCATCCGATATCGGCGCATCCCGATTGTACGGACAAACCCGCTGACAAACATCGCAGCCAAAAATCCAATCGCCCATCGACCGATGAAGCGACGCCGCGATTTCACCTCGATGCTCGATCGTCAGATACGAAACACACAGCGACGCGTCCATCTCGTACGCGGCTGGAAACGCACCGGTCGGACAGGCCTCCAGGCACCGCGTACACGTCCCGCAACGATCCGTCAGCGGTGCGTCCGGAACCAGCTCCAGCGTCGTCACCACTTCACCCAGAAAGAAGTAGCTCCCCAACTCCTGATGCAGAACCATCGTGTTCTTGCCGATCCACCCGATCCCCGCCGCCGCAGCCAACTCCCGCTCCATAATCGGCACCGTATCAACGCAGCACCGCGCCTCGAATGGCTCGTCGATCGCGGCGCGCATCCCGTCCGCCAACCGGTGAAGCCGTTCCTTGACCACCTCGTGGTAATCCGCCCCCCACGCGTACATAGCCACCCGCCCGCGCGGACCATCCCGGCCGGTTGGCTGCGGCGCCACCTGATGGTAGTTCATCGCGACCACGATCACGCTCCGCGCACCCTCCACCAGCCGCCGCGGATCCTCGCGTATCGGACCGTTTCGATGCAGGTACTCCATCGTCCCAGCCCGCCCCGCCGCCAGCCATCGGTTCAGATAGTCAGCCCGCGCAATCGCTTCCGCCCGCGCGATCCCTACCCGATCAAAACCGACATCCGTCGCGAGACCCCTGACCAGCCGCGTTTTATCGGGCGATGACACCCAAGCCATGCTAGTCGCCCGATGGGTCGATAGATAGACGGCAATCCGCCGTTCGGGTAACACCGACCCAACGACGGCCTGCCGTACCAGCGCCTCGATCCGGAGATCCGGGCCTGCGTCCCCAAGAGGCCCCTGTGCGAAGGACCAAACGCGTGTTCGATTTTGACTGGTTCCACGGGCATCAATTCCTGGAGCAGAAGGAGGAAGCCAAGTGGCGATGCGCGCTGCGACGCTTCCCGGATCTCAGCCGCGACGACGCCGGCGACAACGAAGACTTCCGACAGTTCTGGGATGAGCTCAAAACGCGCACGCTTGTCTACCTCCGCGACGGGTTCAGCTACGAGATTAAGGACATCGCCGAGGTCTCCAGCAAAGCCCACTTCACCTTCGAGTGTGAACCCGTCGACGACCACTACAAAGTCGGCGCTTTCGTCATCTCCGTCCCATTCGACGATGTCGTCCGCGTCGAGATCTTCGCCGTCCAACCCGACGAGATGCCCGACGAAGCCCCGGCAATCACCGGTTTCAGAAGTCGCACCGAGACGCACCGCGCGGAACCGTAAGCACTGAGTGCGCCGCCCGCATTCCTCTCGCGAACGCGCTGCTACCACATCCTGCTTCGCGAATGCCCTCGCCACGCCCGGGGGAACCCCTCGTCTCTCTCCGTACATTCCCTGATGGCCGCGCCGTGCGCCGAGCGCAACTGTGGTTTTCTTGCCAGCTATTGTGCTCCGTCGCGCATTCCGCTGGCAGTCCCTCTGCGCGCGGTTCTGGAATACTCACGGACCATCTGCCGCATTCACTGCGCCCACAGTCAATGGCGATTCTTCACGCCCTTCTGTCTGTACGGATTGGGCAACGTCGGCAAACTGGGAAGACTGCATAGGGTGTGACAGAAACTGTCATCGCCCGCTCAATTGAACGTTTACTTACTTGACTATCGGACGTTCGTGTCGTACGGTGTACGTGATCGGAAGAGAGGCGTGACACACTTCAGCAACGCAACGCAACGCAACGCAACGCAACGCAACGCAACGCACCGCAACGCAACGCAACGCAACGCAACGCAACGCAACGCACCGCAACGCAACGCAACGCAACGCAACGCAACGCAACGCAACG
>JAJDDS010000551.1 GCA_029260195.1 Phycisphaerae bacterium | reverse complement strand
CCGTAGGTGAGCGCGGTGACCTGGATGGTGCCGTCAGCCAAGTCCCAGCTGACGTCGTCGTACGTGGTGACCGAGGCGCCGCCGTTGTGCGTGGGGAGGACGGCCGCGATTCTGTCGAGGCGTCCAGCGTCGTCGTAGTGTCGCGCGGTGACGAGTCGTTCGTCGTCGAGTCCCTCGGCGTTCTCGATCGTGAGCAGCAGACGGCCGAGCGTATCGTATTCGAAGCGGGTAACCGAACCGTCGGGATTGAAGACGGTGTTCTGGCGGCCACCCTCGTCGTAACCGAAGCAGGTGCACAGTGCGGGCGGAGTGCCGTTGGCAGGGCTGCAAGCGGCGGACGAGCAGGAGATCAGTTCGCCGGTTGTGCTCGTGAATTCCGCCGGGGATGGGGATTCGCCGTAGCTCGGAGGATCGCCGCCATTCGCATAGTTGTCGTTGGTGTCGTTGGTACCGTAGTCGACCGTGGCAACGAGCCGGCCGCTCTTGTCGTAGTAGGAGCGTCGGATCGTGCGGACCCCGTTGGTGGCGGTGATCGCGAAGTCGGTGTCGGCGGCATCAAGCTCACCATCGCGCACTATCAACTCCCCGGCGGCCGGATCATCCACCGAACGCCGCAGAACGCCGACTCGGACGAGTGGGGCATCACGCCGGACCTGATCGTCCCGCTCGACGCATCCGAGGTAGACGCAGTCCGCCAGTCGCGTCACACCGTTGACGCATCGCCCTCGCCGAAGATGGACGATCCCTCCGCCCGGCCACCGGCCATCCTCATCGATCGTCAACTTCAAGCCGCCGTCGACGCGCTCGTCGCACGAGTCCACTCCAACTACGGCACGCAATCCGGCAACGGGACGCATAGGTTGGAGGCTTCGTCGCACTCCTCGCCCTGAGCACATGGCCCGCCCGAAGCGCCTTGGCAACTCCCCGACACGCACGTCTCCGCGCCGTTACAGAACTGACCTTCCTGCTTCTTGCACTCGGTATCAGAAGTGCAGTCTCGGCATGTCTGGGTCGCTTCGACGCAGATCTTCTTGATCGCTTGGCACGGATTCCCAGTGGAGAAGCACTCGCCGTCCACGCACGTCTCCGTGCCGCTGCAATAGCGCAGGTCATTGCAATCGGCGCCCACCGCACACTCAAACGGCTCGCCGAACACATTGCAGTCCATGTACAACAGTGCCACCTCCGAATACGACTTAACCGCCGGCGGGCACGAGCACGGCGGAAACGCGACACAGCAGGCGTCCGGTGTCCAATTCTGACCCGTGTCACAGCAGCGATCACACAAATCCTCGACCGCGCCGCTCACCTTGATCTGGATCTTTGCGGTCCCGCCACCGGCCGCGAGCATCGCGTTGTAAGCATCGTAGTCCATGAGCACAGTGGCTGAGTTCACGTCGCCCTCGCACCCATGCACTCCGTCATTCTCGAAGAACTTGCCGTTCGCGGGCGCGTTGATGAACCCGTTGGCGCTCGTGATCGGCGTCACGTTCGCACCACTGATGAAGTTGGCGGTGACGTATTTCGTCGCACCTTCCAGGTCCGCCACGACCCGGACGGTGATGTTGACCTCGCCGCCATACCCCGCCAGGTTTGCCGCGTCGCATACCGCGCGGAAGTCGTGCGTGTGCTCGGACTTGTCGGGGACCGAGGGCGTCCCCCAGATGTCCGGCTTCGTCAACGTCTGATCGAGTTCACCGGGACACCCCGTGCAGTCAGCCCGGGCAGTCAAGGTTTGTACCAGTGGGAGAACCAACGCTATCGATAGGATATTTCTTTTCATCTCAAACTCCTTGCAATGGAGATATCTCGCTGAATTCACTTCTTCTTCCGAATTCTGAACAGACGCGGCTACAGACAGTTGGCCGTGGGCGGCAGCGGGGGCATGCTCTCGCCGGTCCATGACTGCTGCGACGGCGGAACACCGTTGACGGCCTGCTTGAACCGGAGCAGATCCAGCGGATTGATGCTCCCGTTTCGGTTCGTGTCGATGTAGTCCTCCTCAACTCCGAGCGTCGGCTGGATAATGTCGTTCACGTACCGTTTGAACTCCAGGAGATCGAGCGGCCCCACTGTACCATTCTGATCCACGTCCCCGGGAAGAAATCCGAAGTGGATTCGCTTTCGGTTGGTGTGGATCAGCGTCCCCACGAGACTCTCCACGTTGGCCGTAATGGTCGTCCATTGTTGAAGCGTGATCGGGCGATCAAAATGCACTGTTACGAAGTACTCGGATGTGTTGGGGTCATTGACGCCACAGACGGATGTGACGGTCGGAGGCGGGCCGACTCCGGTCTCCGTGACGTCGAATGCCGAAGGCGACGGCGGTCCCGCGCCTCCGGCGCCAACGTCGCGCACTTCTTCCGAAAAGTCCAGCGTCACCGCTTCCATCCCTACCGCGGGAGCCGTCGAGCTGCTCTCCTGTCGCGGATCGATGTATCCGCTCCACGCGTGCGAGCCGAACGGTTTCGCCGTCCCGGTGTTCTGCAGGATCTCCGGGCAGCACACCTCGTACGCGCCCATGTCGACGATGGGCGGAATTCCCCCTAGAGGACCACCGTCCTCCGCCAAGGGATCGTCCGAGAATCGCGGGTTCCCGTCGCGGTCAAACACGAGCTCGATGCCGGCAGCAGTCGCCTCCAAGTTGCTCCCGAAGTCGTTTCCGGGCGAGCCGGACCTGAGACGCCAGTTTCCGCCGTCCCTGTCGACGAATTCAGGCGTCTCTTCCGCGATGCTCCCGATGTTGCCTTCACTTGGCGGATCGAACAGAGGTCCCGGATTCTGGAGGCCTTCGATTGCGCTGTAGGTAACAGCGGCCGGGTCACTAAGGTTTATCGTAATCTGAGCCCCCTCGCCGCCGACGCCCCCTTGCGTATTTCCCCAGAATACGCTGTTGTGAATGAACGGCCACGACGTGTCCACGTAGAGCCCGCCCCCCTGCCCGCCGGTAAGGGCTTCGTTGTCGACGATCGTGCAATTGACGACGGCCGGACGGCGCGCCGCACAGAAGTTGGAACCGCCCCCGGAGGGGATTTTGCACTGGATCGCGATACCACCCCCGCGCTTGCACTCATTCCCCGGGCATTCGCTTGGCGACTCCGACAGCATCACGTTTCCGACGAACTCACTGTTGACGATGACCGCGCCGCAGTCGGCGACCAGCAGCCCGCCGCCGAGGACGGGCGCTTCGTTATCGACGAAGCGACAGCTATCGATCCGACCGTGTCCGTATACCGGCGTTTCGCACCCCCCGGTCATTTCCATCGCGCCGG
>JAJDDS010000056.1 GCA_029260195.1 Phycisphaerae bacterium | reverse complement strand
CCTCTTCGGCGCCGAACGCCTTTTTGTAGAAGTCGATGGCGGCGGCCGCGTCGCGCACGACCATGTGCGGCGTGACGGTGCGAAATCCGTTGGGGATCGGGTCGACGTTACTCATTATGTGTCTCCTCTGTATCCATGTGCCGTTTCGGCTGACCGTCCGCGCGTGCCGCGCCCAGTGAATGCGCGTTCCCGGGCGACTGACCAACGTGGCGTCGTGCGGTAGTCGATGTCCTCGTGGTGGGCTACTGCCCGCAAGAAATCTCCTTGAACGCTTTTTCCGCCGCTTTGGCGATTTCGTCAGGGGTCAGATCGTTGGTGTGGGTGGCGACAGCCCATTCGTGCCCGAACGGATCGGTTACCTTTCCATATCGGTCGCCCCAGAACATGTCCGTCGGCGGCATCGACGCGGTCGCCCCGGCCGACACCGCCTGTTCGAACGACTTGTCGCAGTCTGGGACGTAGAGGCAAATGCCCATGGTCGTCCCGTTCAACTTGGCGGGTGACGCGCAGTGTTCCATGTGTGGCTGCTCGTCGCACATCATGATCATCGAGTCGCCGATCTTGATCTCGGCGTGCACGACGCCCTGACCGTCCGGTCCGGGCATGCGCATGACCTCTTCGGCGCCGAACGCCTTTTTGTAGAAGTCGATGGCGGCGGCAGCGTCACGCACGACCATGTGCGGCGTGACGGTGCGAAATCCGTCGGGGATTGGGCTGACGTTACTCATGTTTGGGTCTCCTTGATGTGAAATGTCCTCTCCGATTGGCCACCCGCGTGTGGCGTCCAGTCTACGTCGGGCGCGTCGTTTTCACAACCCGCGCCGGAGACGGCGCGAGTGGGAGGCCTCCCGGTTCGCCCGACCAGGGGGTCGGATGCTGCATTGGGGGGCGCGGCTGCCGAGAGACCGGGCGTCGTCTTCACAAACGTGCGGGCGGGGCTAGCATGTCGTCATGAGTGCTCGCAGACCCGTTCGTGCAAGGGCGTACACGTCGATTGCCAATCTTGGGTACGGTTTCGATGTCTTCGGCCTGTGCGTCGACGCCGGGTCCGATGTGGTTGAGGTCTTACAAGAAACGACAGGGATCGAGCTTACCGTCGACGGTCCACACGCCGGCGGTATTCCGGTCGACTCGGGTGCCAACACAGCCGGCGTCGCGGCGATCGCGCTGATGACCCATCATGGGATCACGGACGGCGTGCGACTGCGGATCACGAAGGGGATCCGTTGTGGCA
This sequence comes from Phycisphaerae bacterium, assembly GCA_029260195.1. Classification (GTDB taxonomy): domain Bacteria; phylum Planctomycetota; class Phycisphaerae; order UBA1845; family UBA1845; genus OFTM321. The sequence continues at coordinate 5,598 of JAJDDS010000056.1, read as the reverse complement.
GTGGTACCGGGTCGAGCGCCGCGAGCGCAGCCGCAGCCGTCACGGCGGTTGACGCGTTCTTCGCGCTCGGTTGCTCCCGCGAGCAACTGGTGCGGTTCGCGGCGGAGGGCGAACGAGCGTCGGCAGGGGCGGCGCACGCGGACAACGTGGCAGCCGCGGTGTTCGGGGGGCTGACCATTTGCGACGCGCGCGGGCGTGAATCCGTGGGCGTCACGCATCTGACACCGCCGGCCGATCTTCGCGTGGTTATCGCCCTGCCGGAGATCAAGATCGCAACCAGTGTTGCCCGGGCTGCGCTACCGGAGGGCGTCCCGATGGCTGATTACTCGGCGGGATGTGCGCGCTGTGCGATGATCGTGGCGGCCCTGATGCGCGGTGATATCGCCGCGTTCGGTCGAGCCGTTGAGGGGTCATTCGTGGATCGAGTTCGTGGGGCGTTGATTCCGGGATTCGAGGCGGTTCGCAAGGGGGCGAAGGCGGCGGGAGCGGCTGGCGTGACCATCAGCGGGGCGGGTCCGGCGGTTGCGGCGATTATGGGGGTCGATGGTGATCCGGAAGGAGTTGCCCGAGCGATGCGGGCGGGGTTCAGCCAAGCGGGGGTGGAATCCGATATCCACATCGCGGGTGTCGCGGATGGCGCAGCCGTGCTGGAGATGGACGCATGACACAGCGGTGCATCGGTTGCGACGCCCGATTCCAACTTGATGATGTCATTTACACGTGCCCTCAATGCGGGTCGGTGCTCGAGATCGCCGTTGACGCGGCGAGACTCACGGGGCGCGAGATGACGGGCGCCGGGGTATGGCGCTACGCACCGTTCCTTGCCGTGGACGGGGGTCAGGCCGTCAGTTTGGCGGAGGGAGCGACCGGGCTGCATCGTTGCGAGCGATTGGGACGCGAGATCGGGATCAGCGCGTTGTACGTGAAGAACGAGGGGGAGAATCCGACCGGTTCATTCAAAGATCGGGGGATGACGGTGGGCGTCACCAAAGCCGTTGAACTCGGCGCTCGGTCTGTGGCATGCGCGTCGACGGGGAACACGGCTGCGTCGTTGGCAGCCTACGCGGCGCGGGCGGGGCTGCGGGCGATCGTGCTGCTGCCGGGGGGGAAGGTAGCGATGGGGAAGGTCGCGCAGGCGATCGTGCACGGTGCCCGAATCGTGCAGGTTCGGGGGAACTTCGACGACGCGATGCGCGTTGTGCAGGAACTGTCCGCCGACCGGGGTGAAACGTACTTGCTGAATTCGATCAATCCGTTTCGGCTCGAGGGGCAGAAGACGCTGGCATTCGAGGTCTGCGAGGCGCTGGGCAGGGCGCCGGACGCCATGGTCCTGCCGATGGGGAATGCGGGGAATATCAGCGCCATCTGGAAGGGGTTTCGCGAGTTTCAAGCCGCCGGTTTCATCGATCGATTGCCGCGAATGATTGGAGTGCAGGCGGTCGGGGCTGCGCCCATCGTGCGACACGTCAACGACGGCGTCGCGGGCTGCCGCGTCGACAATCCCGAGACCGTGGCGACAGCCATTCGCATCGGGGCGCCGGTAAACTGGCGGAAGGCGGTGGACGCCATCCGCGAGTCCGGTGGCGAGGCCGGAGTGGTGACCGACGACGAGATCCTGCGTGCGCAGCACGATCTAGCCGCGACCGAGGGGCGGTTCGTCGAACCCGCCTCGGCTGCGCCGGTCGCACTGCTGCGAAAACACCGCATCGAGGCGGCGACGGTCGTGTGTGTCGCGACGGGACACGGGTTGAAGGACCCGGACGCGGTGATTTCGAATTCTCCTGAGTTGGTTCAGGCTGACCCTACGATCGAGTCGTTGCGGAAGGCGCTGAATCGCTGATGCGTGTTTTTGTGGTCGGATTCGGGGTGGTCGGTCGAGCGTTCGTTGAACTGCTACGCAGCGACGGGCGGGCGATCTACGAGGGACACGCGCTGTCACCTCGCATCGTGGGTGTGGCTGACCGGGGTGGGGCGGCGATTTCGGAACGGGGACTCGATCCCGTGGAACTGCTGGCTGCGAAGACAGACGCTGGGACCGTCGCGTCGGTCGCGGGGCATGGAGTGACAAACGTTGACACTTCCAGGCTGATCGCCGACAGCGACGCCGACGCGGTGATCGAAGCCACCCCGAGCATGATAGACGCGCCGCGGTCGGCGATGGAGAACATCAAAGCCGCGTTTCGCACCGGGAAGCACGTCGTCACGGTGAACAAAGCGCCGCTCGCGGTGGCCATGCCGGCGCTTTTGGAGCTGGCGGACTACAACCGGGTGGAATTCCGGTTCAGCGGGACGGTCGGGGGTGGGACGCCGATGTTGGCCACCGCGCTGGAATCCGCCCGGGGCGACGAGATCGTCCGCATCCGGGGGATTCTCAACGGTACGACGAACTACATTCTGTCCGCGATGCACGCGACGGGACGGGATTTCGAGGACGTGCTGGCGGAGGCGATTGAACTAGGGTACGCGGAGACCGATCCCAGCGCGGATATCGATGGGGTGGACGCAGCCACCAAGGTGGTCATCCTGGCCAACCTGGTGCTCGGTCGGCGTGCGACGCTCGGTGACGTGACGGTCGAGGGCATCCGTGGTCTGTCGCGAGAGCGCATCGCCGCAGCCACCGAACGCGGAAACGTGCTCAAGCTGATCGGCGACCTGGGGGATACGCTGAGCGTCGTTCCGCAGGAGGTGCCCGTTGGCGATCCGCTGGACGTGCCGGCCAACTTGAATGCCATGACCATGACACTCCGATCCAGCGGTGACATCACACTGATCGGCCGAGGCGCCGGCGGCGTGGAAACCGCGACGGCTGTGCTGCGCGACTTGCTCGACATCTGGCGAACCGTAGGGGACAACGCATGAAGAGAATCGTCGTCAAGTTCGGTGGGTCGTCGTTGGCGGACGTGGATCGGATCCGCGGCTGCGCTGAGATGGTGCGGGGGGCGAGCGCGGAATGTCGCGTTGTGACCGTGGTGTCCGCCATGGGCGGTGTGACCGATACACTGCTCGAACTGGCCGACGCAGCGGCTGCGGGGAACCGGTCGGTGAGTTACAAGCTGCTGGGCGAACTGCGCAGCCGTCACGAGGAGGCTGCGGCGGCGCTGGGGGCGTCCGAAGCGGTCGCGCTGCTGCTCGATCAGTTGGACACGTTGGTGGCGGGTGTATCTGCCGTCGGCGAGTTGACGCCGCGTTCGCGCGACGCGGTGGTGTCGTTCGGCGAGCGACTGTCGTCGCGGTTGATGGCGGCAGCGCTGGACGGGCGGGCGATCGAGGGCCTGGAGGCTGGTATCGTCACCGACGACAACCACGGCGAAGCGGAGCCGCTGATGGCGCTGTCGCTTCATCAGGTACGCGAGAATCTGGGGGACCCCCTCGAACGCGGCGAGTCGCTGGTGGTGACCGGATTCGTGGCTGGGACGCAGCACGGGGTCATCAGCACGATCGGGCGCGGCGGTTCGGACTACACTGCGACGATCCTCGGGGCGGGGCTGGGCGCCGACGAGATTTGGATCTGCAGCGACGTGGACGGGCTGATGTCGGCCGACCCGCGCATCGTTCCAGAAGCCAAGCTGCTCGACGCGATTTCGTTCGCCGAGTCGATCGAAATGGGACAGTTCGGGGCGAAGTCGATGCACCCGCGAGCGCTGGAACCGGCGGCTGAACACAAGATTCCGGTGCGGATTCGCCATTCGTTCAACGTCGACTGCGCGGGCACGCTTATTACCGAGGACGTGTCGCGGGGGCATGCCATTCGATCGGTGCTGCTGCTTAAGAAATGTGCGCTGTTGAACATCGCGGGGGCTGCCATGGTGGGTCGGCCGGGGACGGCTGCTCGCATTTTTCAGGCGCTGGCGGACGCGGGCGTCAACGTTCAGATGATCTCGCAGACAGTGTCGGAGGCGGGCATCTCGATCGTGGTGGCGGGTGCGCAGTTGGAACGCGCCCGGGCTGCACTCGAACGCAAGCTGCTGCGCACCAAAGCCGCCCGTCACGTGAACGTCGAGGAGGGCGTCAGCGTGGTGGCTGTCGTCGGGTCCGCCATGCGCGGTTCGCCCGGTGTGGCTGGGCGGGTGTTCTCCGCCGCGGCGGAGCGGGGTGTCAACATCGAAGCCATCGCGCAGGGGTCGAGCGAATTGAGCATCTGTTTCGTGGTCCAGGGTGACGCCGGTCCCGACGCGGTCCGCGCCCTGCACGAGGCCTTTGACCTGCGAGTATAGCGTCTGCACATCCCCCGGTTCCGCGATTCGGATTCCGATTTTTGTTGCAACCTTTTCCGTTCGCGGCGTAATGACCGGTGACGACGTGACCGGGAGTGAACCATGAACGCCGATAACTTGCTGCCTGCGGCCCTATCAGGCGACGAATCGGCCTTTGTGGGCATTCTGGACATGCTCGAGCAGCCCGTTTTCGCGTATTTCCGCTGGCGGCGAGTGAATCGGCACGACGCCGAGGACATGACCCAGCAGGTGTTCGTCGCGTTGCTGGAGGGCGGCGGACGGTTCGATCCGGGGTTGGGGACGCTCTCGGCATTCGTGTACGGGATCGCACGTCGCGTGTGGTTGAAACATGCAGCCGCACGGGGGAAGGCTGCGGGCACACTGCCGGCGGAGATCGTCGACGAACGCACCGGCTCGCCCGAGGAGCACGCGCGGCGATCGGAGCGGCGGGCAATCGTGGGGCAGGCTGTGGCGTCGCTGCCGGAGCCGATCCGCGAAGTCCTTTCCTTGCGAATGCACCACAGTCTAAGCATGAACGAAATCGCGGCTACGCTGGATATGCCGTTGAACACCGTAAAGAGTCATCTTTTCCGGGCGCGCGTCGCAGTGCGCGAGCGCATCGGTGCCACATTCGAATTAACCACCATTTCTATTATTCTGGTCATCTTATTTGGTGGGCCGCTTGGTGTGTTGTCCGCAGTGCGTCAGAATTCAGTGCTGGACAATGTTGCGCGCGCCGTCGCTGTTGGCGGTGTAGCTATTCCTTCGTTTATTCTGGCCATGGTATTGCAGATGATCTTCTACGGTATGCTTGGTTGGCTGCCCTTACAGGGACGTTTGGATCCGCTCATCTCTCTCGAGTCACCGATCACTCCCATTACACGACTCTATCTCATAGATGCGCCCCTGACCGGTAACTGGGAAGGGTTTCTGAGCGCATTGGCGCATATCTCATTACCGGTGTTGACTTTAACAGTGCTGCTTCTTGCAACGGTAATGCGAATTACCCGTAACACTATGATTGAAGTTCTGAATGAGGAGTACATTCGTACGGCCTTCGCCTATGGTGTGCCAAAAACATCCATCTATTATCGTCATGCTCTTAAAGCGACACTGATCCCCATGTTAACGGTGATTGGATTGACCTACGGTCAGCTTCTCGGTGGCGCCGTGGTCGTTGAGTTTATATTCAATTGGCCCGGACTCGGCGGTTTTCTTGTCTCTTCCATCATAGATAACGATTTCCCGGCGACGGTAGGAACGACCTTGTTTCTGGCAGGCATCTATTTGTTCGTGAACCTCATGGTTGATCTTCTTTATTTTGTTGTTGACCCAAGGCTTAGGACACAATGACAAACGGCACGATTGGGTTCAATGACACAGT
>JAJDDS010000550.1 GCA_029260195.1 Phycisphaerae bacterium | reverse complement strand
CGCTGATGTGCAAGGCGATGAACCGCTCGCTGGGCAACGTGGTGTTCGGAGCGTTTGGCGTGGCGGACTCGACGGGATCGTCGGGGACGACGGACGCGGCGCGGACGGTACGTCAGTACGGTATCGACGACGCAGCCATGGTTTTGGATGCCGCGTCGTCTGTCGTCATCGTCCCGGGGTACGGGTTGGCGGTGGCGCGGGCGCAGCATGTGACGCACGAGTTGGGCCAGCTTCTCGAGAGCAAGGGGGTGACGGTGAAGTACGCGATCCACCCCGTCGCGGGTCGAATGCCGGGACACATGAACGTGTTGCTCGCGGAGGCGGACGTTCCGTACGAGCAGTTGATCGAGATGGACGAGATCAACCCAGATTTCGAGACGACCGACGCGGTGCTCGTGTTGGGGGCGAACGACGTTATCAATCCGGCGGCTCGAACCGACAAGGGCTCGCCGATCTACGGCATGCCGATTCTGGACGTGGACAAGGCACGTACCGTGATGATCTGCAAGCGGAGTCTTGCGAGCGGGTTCGCGGGGATCGACAACGCGCTGTTCTACGACGACAAGACGATGATGCTGTTCGGTGACGCGAAGAAAACGCTTACCGAGTTGGTCGAGTCGTTGCGCGACGGCGCGGGTTAGAAGCGTTCGCCGGGAGTCGCCTTACGCAGAATCCGGATAGCGCGACTGTCCTCATAGCGTCCGAGCTTGCAGGCGTATTTGGGTTTTCCACCGACTTCGAGCAGGAGGTTGGCGCCGGCGGGCTTCCCGGTTTGGATGATGTCGCCGGGTTGGAGGGAGACCAGTTCCTGCACGGTGATGTCCGTCTCGGCGAGCAGCGCCTTCAATTCGATTTGCGTCTGGTCGAGATGGGTGGCGACCTCACGTTTCTTTGATTCTGACGACGAATGGCGCTTGTACGCCAGCCAGCCCTGGGTGGCGAGTTTGCCCATCACCGGTTCGATGACGTTGAACGGGACGCAGAAGCTCATGGTTCCTGATCGAGGCCCCATCCGGATTTCGAAACCAATCACGACGACGACTTCGTTCGGCGCGACGATCTGAACCAAGTGCGGGTTGTTTTCGACCTCGTTGAGGACGAACTTCACTTCAACCAGGTTGGACCAGACTTCGGTCAGGCAGTCGAGCGCCCGGTCGGTGATCCTGCGGACGAGGCGAAGCTCGATCATCGTCAATGGGCGTTGAGGAACGAACGTCTCGTTGTTGGATCCGCCCAACAGGCGATCGATGATCGGGAAAATGATCAGGGGGCTTATCTCGAGGCACATCTGCCCTTCGAGCGGTTGTGCGCTGAGCAAGTTGAAATTCGTCGGGTTGGGTAGCGAGTGGATGAACTCGCTGTAGGTGAGTTGCTCGGTCGTCGCGACACGGACTTCGATGATCGTCCGTAGGAACCCAGAGAGCGATGCCCCAATGTTTCGCGCGAATCCCTCGTGGATGCTCTCGATCGCCCGCATCTGGTCCTTGCTGACGCGTTCCGGGCGTTTGAAGTCATAGGTCTGAACGTCGCGGACCTCCGGTCGCGGAGTGCTGAACGACGCGATCGAACTCGCATCGGAACCGCTGGCTTCGACCGCGGACAGCAGCGCGTCAACTTCGGATTGATCGAGGACATCGGCCATGCGGCGCGGACTCCGGAAAACTGGGAGAACGTGCGTGCTTATCGGACAGAGCCGCCGTCGGACTTGAACCTCGCCTCCGTTCCCCTGGTGGAAACCTACGATATCACCCGTCGGATTCGCACATCGCAGCCCATCGGTCAAAGAAACCCGGGAAGGTCTTGTTGACGCATTTGGGATTCTCGATGACCACGCCGTCGATCGCCAGGCCCGCGAGCGCGAAGCTCATAGCCATCCGGTGGTCGTCGTACGTCCGAATCGTGGCAGGCGTGATTTGCTCGGGCGGGTGGATGACGATTCCGTCTTCCGAAAGCTCCACTCGGGCGCCCAGAGACGTCAGTTCGCTCGCCAGAGCAGCCAATCGATCCGTCTCCTTGACGCGCAGATTCCCGACGTTGCGAATCGCAGTCGGTCCAGAGGCGAACAGCGCGACGACCGCCAAAGTCTGGACTGTGTCGGGCATGTCGCACAGGTCCACCTCAACACCGCGCGGACGCGCGCCTCCGGGGGGACTGTGGACCGTCAACGAGTCGGGCGAACGCTCCACGTCGCATCCCATGCGCTCCAAAACGTCGACGAACCGCACGTCGCCCTGGAGGCTTGCGATACCGAGGCCTTCGACGGTGACCTGCCCACCCACGACCGACGGTGCCGCGAGGAAGTATGACGCGCTCGACGCGTCCGGCTCGATGCGGTAGTCCGTCGCTTGGTAGGTCTGGGGGGCGGGGACGACGAAACGCGCGGCGTTGGGGAGTATCTCGTCGATAACGGACACTCCGAACAGAGACATCAATCCAACAGTCATATGAAGGTAAGGTGCGCTGACTGGCTGGTGGTCGATGTGAATCAGCACATCCCCGGCCGCCGCTGGTGCCGCCATCAACAATGCGGAGACGAATTGGCTTGATGAGACGTCGTCGAAACCGATCCGACCTCCGGCCAACCCCCGAGCGTGGATGGTGATCGGTGGGTACCCCTCTTGTCCATGATACTCGACGCCGGCGCCGAGCCTCCGCAGTCCGTCGACGAGATCACCGATCGGGCGCTCGCGCATCCGCGCGATCCCGTCTAGACGATAGGCTCCGCTGCCGAGCGCAGCCAGCGCGGCGCAAAAGCGGATCGTCGTTCCGGAGTTCCCACAGAATAGATCCGCACCGCAGGAGGGGATGTGTCCACCGCGTCCGGTGACTTGGATGCGATGCTCGTTCTCGTCGGCGCCGACGGTGAACCCCAGTCTGCGGAGCCCATCGATCATGTGGCAGGTGTCGTCGGCGAACAGGGCGTTCGTGAGCGTCGACGTTCCGGATGCGACGGCGGCTGTCACCATGGCGCGATTGGTGAGACTCTTTGATCCGGGCGGTGTCACCGACGCGCGGAGGGGGACTGTGGCTGGTTCGAGACGGATCGAGGCCATTTCCGCACCCTAACACGGCGCGCGAGGCGGCTCAACGGACCCGCGCCGTCCGTACGTGGCGCGAGTGTCCAGGTGAATCGTGTGTGGCTTTATCGGTTTCCTAACACGGGGGCGCTGGCGTAGGATACACTGAGGTTGCGCCGTCCGAGAATCCACGATCCAGCTCAGAAAAGGTGGTTCGCGCGATACGGCTTGCGGACATGATCAGCCGATAGGTAATCGGTGTTCCTTCAGCCAACGGGCTGGCGTCCGGTTGTCGATCTGCGAGTGAGTGGTTATGGCACATATACTTGTCACCGGGGGTGCGGGGTTCATCGGTTCGCATCTGGTCGAACGCCTGCTCGAGATGGGCGAGCGCGTCTCGATCATGGACGACTTCAACGAGTACTACGATCCCGCCGTCAAGCGCCGCAACATCGAATCATCCGTCTCGCACGCCTCCTGCCGCCTGTACG
>JAJDDS010000549.1 GCA_029260195.1 Phycisphaerae bacterium | reverse complement strand
GCTCCTTGGTCACCGCCTCGATGTCCACCCCGTTCACGCGAGCAGCCACATACGCGTGAATGTCCTGCCCCTCGCAAAACGCCTGCAGCAGATTCGCGTCACCGCAGAAGTGCGCCAACACCCGCAACTCAATCTGCGAATAGTCGGCTGCCAGCAGTACGTGCCCGGGGTCACCCGCCACGAATGCCGCTCTAATCCGCCGCCCCGTCTCCGTACGAATCGGGATGTTCTGGAGGTTTGGATTGCTCGACGACAGCCGCCCCGTCACCGCCCCTGTCTGATGAAACGAACTGTGAATCCGACCGGTCCGTTCGTTCACCATCTGCGGAAGAGTGTCAACGTATGTCCCTTTAAGTTTCGTCAGCTCGCGGTACTCCAACACCAGCGACGGAATCACACAGTCCGCAGTTGCCACCAAACTCGCCAGCGTCTCCGCGTCCGTGCTCCGACCCGTCTTGGTCTTCCGCACCACCGCCAGTCCCTGCTCGTCGAACAGCACCGTCGCCAACTGCTTGGTCGAATCGATATTGAACGTGTACCCCGCCGCCGCATGAATCTCCTCGGTCAGTTCCGCCATCCGATCCGCCATCGATCCACTCATCTCCACCAGCACCGACGGATCCAGCCCCACTCCGTTGTGCTCCATCTCGGCCAGCACCTCGACCAACCGCATCTCGAGCGTCTCGAACACCGATAGCACCGCCGACTCCGCCAGTCGTGGCTTGAAATACTCGTACAGTCGCCACGTGTAATCCGCGTCCTCGCTCGCGTACTCGCCCACCCGCGCGCTGTCCAGTTGATCCATCGTCGTCTGGTTCCGACACTTGCCGATCAGATCGGAGATCGGAATCATCGCGTGCCCCAGAATGTCCCGCGCCAGCGCGTCCAACCCGTGCGACGGACGCAACGGGTCAAGCAAGACACTCGCCAACAGCGTGTCGAACCGCGCCCCCGCCACCTCGATCCCCACCTGCCGCAAGACCACCATGTCGAACTTCAGATTCTGCCCGCACTTCGCCACCGCCGGATTCTCGAACACCGGCCTGAGCTTCTCGACCACCAATGCGATCGGCAACGTCACCCCCATCGCCGCCCGCACCGGCACGTACCAACCGGTCCCCGATTCCCACGACACCGATATTCCCACAAGCTTCGCGCCCACCGGGTTCAGACTCGTCGTCTCGGTGTCAAACGCGAACACGTCCAGACGCTCCAGCGCCGCCGCCAACACGTCCAGCTTCTCCGGCGTATCCACCAAACGATAATTCCCCGATTCCCCCTCATTCCGGGTCCCTAGTGCGAGCGACGGGTCCGTTTGCCTTGTTTCGCTGTCCGTCTTTTCGACTTTCGACTTTCGACTTTCGACTTTCCCCGACGTCTCCCCCAGCTCTTCAAGCTGCTCCATCAACCGTCGAAACCCAAGCTCCTCGAAGATAGGCCGTACCCGCGCGGCGCATTCCACGTCGAACTGCGCCGACTCGAGGTCGAACTCGAACGGCACGTCCCGCCTCAGCGTCACCAACTGACGCGTCAAGTCGATTCCATCCACGAACGCCGACACACGCTCACGCAGTTTCGGCGTCAGCTTGTCCGCGTTCGCCAACACATTAGCCGCGCTGCCGTACTCCTTAATCAGCTTCAGCGCGGTCTTGGGCCCCACCCCCTTGATCCCCGGAATGTTGTCCACCGTATCCCCAGTCAACGTCTGAATCTCAACCGCCTGCGCCGGCGTGAACCCCTTCCGTTCCAGCAGCCCCGCCACATCCACCGTCTCGTTCTTCACCGGGTCGAACATCCGCACTCGGTCGGTCAGGAGTTGCTCAAGATCCTTGTCCCGGCTGACCAGATACACGTCGACGTCGTCCTCCTCCGCCCGCGCCGCCAGCGTCGCCATCAGATCGTCCGCCTCGAATCCGGGAACGCGAAGGATCGGAATGCCCATGGCTTCGACAATGGACACGATCCGATCCGCCTGCGGCGCAAAATCCTCCGGCGGCGGTTCGCGGTTGGTTTTGTACTCTGCGTACAAATCGCGCCGGAAGACCGTCGCGTCTCCCACGTCCAACGCCATCACTAGAAAATCCGGACTCCGCGTACGAATCAGGTTGAACAACATCCCGCAAAACGCATGCGTCGCCTTCGTCGGTTCCCCCATCGGCGACGTCAGACGATCGAACGGAGCGTAATACGCCCGGAAGATCTGATAGTGACCATCGACCACATACAACGTTCGTGACATCAATGAAAAACCCGATCCTAATGCGTAACACCAGCCGCACTTGCGGCGCCAGCGCCGGCCGGTCGTCAGCCGCACGATTCGTCAATCCGAGCGACGCGACGAATCTAGCCGCGTTTGCGGAACGGTGCTACGAATTCGCGCGAAATGCTCAAGCCCAACGCTGGCATGCCCCAAGCCGAAGGCGCGGGCACGGACCAATCCACTCGCGTCCCCACGGCCACCACGCCCACCGGGCTGCGAACCTGCCGTTTTCCATGTCAAGCTGGGGAATCTGTTGAACCCCCGCAATCGTTTGCGCAAACTTCAACGATTAGGCGAGACGATTTCACCCTCAAAAGGACCTTCTCATCGCTGTGATTCTCCGTAAAATGACAAGCGCGCGAGCGGCGTCCCGTTGAACCCGGCGAGAGGAAGTTCAACGGTATCTTGAACGAAACCACACTTGCCCACACCCGCGAGGGGGCGGCGCAATGATCGCGCCCGCCAGGCAACTTTTTTCCTGCCCGAACTGCGGCGGCGACGACGAGTCCGCACCCGTCCTCGGCGCCGACCTTACCCGTTGCTCCCGCTGCCAGTTCGTCTTCCCACAATCGGAATCAGGCTTCGATGACGAACACAACGACGTCGACACCCTTGACGACGAAACGTGGACCGACAAGTGGGGCCCCATCCGGCCCGACCGCTACCGTGTCGTTCGCGCCCTCGCCGCCGGCGCCCAGGGAAAAATCCTCCTCGCGCATCATCGACACCTCGACCAACCCTGCGTCATCAAACTCGTCGTCACCGGCGATGCCCTGTGGGCCGACGTCGCCAACCAGCGCCTCCGCAACGAAGCCCAAGCCGGAATCCGAGTCAACCATCCAAACGTCGCCCGAGTCCTCGATTGCGATTGCGCCAAAAACACCTGGTTCTTCGTCATGGAGTACGTTACCGGCGACAACCTCCGCCACATCATTCGACAGGTGCACCGACTTCCCTGCCAGCAGGTCGTCGCCATCGGCACTCAGGTCGCCGCGGGGCTCAACGCAATCCACCAATCAGCCCTGATCCACCGCGACGTCAAACCCAGCAACCTCATGCTTCAACACGACGGCGTCGTCAAGATCATGGACCTCGGCCTCGTCAAGATACACTCCGCCGGCGACGACCATGGCGTCACCCACGCGGGACAAGTGGTCGGCACGCCGCTCTACATGCCCCCTGAACAGTTCGACTCCGGAGACTGCGTCGACGCCCGTGCCGACATCTACGCCCTCGGTGCCACCCTGTACCACCTCCTCACCGGACACGCACCCTTCGAGGGAACCGACTTCAAGGAAATTGCTCGAAGACACAGACGCGATCCCGTCACCTGGTCACCCGCCGATCGCCAACGCACACCCGAGTGGCTTCGACGGGTCGTCGAAAACTGCCTCGCCAAACGACGCGACCACCGATTCGATTCCGCCGGAGCGGTCGAACTCGCCCTCCGCGGCCAGGAAGAGACGCCTCACTACGTTACGCTGCCCGCCACCCCCGCCTCCGAAGGCGTAACCGTCATGGCTTTCAAAAACCTCTCACGCCGACCGGACGACGAGTGGATCGGCGACGCGATCGCGGAGTACCTCTCCAGCCGCCTCATGGAGTTCGATGGCGTGCATGTCGCCGACCGCGCCATGCTCGACAAACTCATCCACCAGACGTCCGACGACATGCCCGGCGATCCCTCCCGATCTCGCATCATCGACGCCGCCAAACTCATCGGCGTCGGACACGTCATCGGCGGCAGCTTCCAACGCCAGAACGACGAAATCCGCATCATCGCCAAGACCCTCACTGAACACGACGCCGAGGCCCGCCACCTCGCGACCGTCTCGGGACCGATCAAGGAGCTCTTCGAACTCGAAGACCGACTCACCGATAACATCATCGAATCTCTCGGCTCCGATCTCGCCCTCGCCCGGCGCCGTGAGGGCCATTCCGGCGGAACCCAGGACCTCAAAGCCTACGAGAAGTACGTCCGCGGACAATGCGCCTTCGCCGACGGCGACTACCACACCGCCATCACCTTCGCTCAGGAAGCCGAGTCCCTCGACCCGGACTACAACGACGCCGTCAGCCTTATCGGAGCCTGCTACGCCAGACTCGGCGACTACGACCGCGCCGTCGACTACCACCAACGACAGGAAAAACGCGCCACCCGCGAAAACAGTGACGTCAACCTCGCCGTCGCGTTCGGAAACCTCGGCGCCATGTACTACTACAAAGGCGACTACGCGGTCGCCTACGACTTCCTCGACCGCGCCGCAAAACTCAGCGACCGAAAAAAAAACAAACCCGGCACGTCCGACACGCCCGACACCGCCAAACTCTACGGAAACCTTGGTATGGTCCTTATGCGGCTCGACAAGACCGACGACGCAGTCCGCGCCTTCGAACGCGCCATCGAAATCTGCAGAAAACTCAACGACCTCGTCTCCATGGTCTGGCCTTACAACGGCATGGGTTCCGTCCTCATCAAGCAGGAACGCTACACCGAAGCCCGCGAATACCATCAACGCGCACTCGCCCTCGCCGAGGAGACTGGCGACCGGGTCATGGTCGGCGTCTCCCAAATGAACATCGGGCGATGCGCCTGCCTCTTGAGCGACTTCTCCGAAGCCGACATCTGGTTTAACACCGCCCTCGGAACCATCGAACAAACAAATTTCTGGAATGGGCTCACCCTCGTCTACGAACACATGGCTGAACTCCGCCTGCTCGAGGAAAAACCCGAGCAAGCGCTCGACTGTATCGACCGTCGCATCGAACTCGCAGCCCGCCACGGAAACAAGCGTATGGAATCCGAAGCCTGGGAGCAAAAAGCCCGCGCTTTCGAGCAACTGAACCGCACTGCGGACGCGCTGAACGCGCTCAAGAAATCCCTCGCCGTCTCACAACGTCCCGAGCCCTACGAAAGCCTCCACCGCTACCTGGAGGACATCACGACGCGAAAACCGTTCAAGTGATGAGCGTCCAACCGCCCCGAGAATCTCACTCTTCGCTTGCATCCTGCCGATACATACGGTAGACTTGGGGTGTGGTGCGAGGAGCACTCGTCTCCGGCAGGATGTTCGTGGCGTCGCGCAACGCGGCGAAGCGAAACTCGCATGGCGAGCGCTAGGCGATCACGTCGGGCGAGTGCCTCAATACGTTAGTCGACCACATCGAGTTGCGGCGGGTTGTGCGCGCGTCCGCGCCGCCGCGTTGTCGAAAAAGAGGCGCGCATGCTGCTGGCTGGCCGATCGCTCGACCGGCGATAATCACGAGGGACTTGGTGGATCGAATCATCCGGGCGTCTACGACGTAAACCGAATTGGCTGGGTATCTCCGGGACACGTACAGGGCCCTGTGACTTACTCAGTCCCAAACCAATTGACGTCGACCTCCGGCTCCGACCATCGCCCCTAACTTGCGGGGTCTCCCCGCTAAGTCCGGTCGAGCTGCGGTCCAGCCGCGTTGTCCCACTGCGCGTCGGTCCGCAGACGTCCAGCCCTTCCCCGCTGTCATCCCGAAGAGACCCATCTTTTGTCGTGCCGAGGGATCTTGCTCGATGGCCCAGGTTCGTTCCCTTCGGTGCCCCGCGCCCCCATTCCGAGCCCGCAGCGTAAGCGACGGGATCAATCCGCCGCCGCAACGAACGAATCAACGCGGAACTCGCCGAGCGTCAAGCTCGCGGTGAGTCCCACCGCGCCTCCGCGTCCCCGCGGTGCATTCTTCCCGCCAGAGGCATGGCTGCGGCGCTGACACAGGTTACACGACGCCGTGGTAATTAGCCAGATTCGTAGGCGCCCATGTCAACAGTTCCGCCCTGAATACGTACTGCGTCGTCGAGGCCGAGCGGGGTCTTTTCCACTGTATCACCGTCACCATCGATATCCACAGCGTCACTCAAGAGCGATGCGTTGTCGCCCTCGTCGATGGCTGGTGAGTTGGGCATGAGGCTCAGATCGTCGTCGAGGGTGCCGGCGATGCCGTCCGATCCGAGGGGATCGACGAATTGCGGGTTCAGGCTGATGTTGCCATTCCCGGCAAGAGTACTCAGCCCCCGGACAAGCGAGTTGGTGACTATACCGCTTGAGATGTGTGCGGATTCAGTGGCGCCCGTTGCGTCGGTGTTGTTC
>JAJDDS010000548.1 GCA_029260195.1 Phycisphaerae bacterium | reverse complement strand
TTCGCCGCTCATGGCAAACCTGTACTTCCGTCGTTTCCTCCTGGGCTGGGAGAAGTTCGGCTATGCTCGAGACCTCGACGCTCAAATCGTCAACTATGCCGTTGACCTGGTGATCTGTTGCAGACCGGGAAACGGTTCTGTCGCGATGACCAGGATGCGGGAGTTGATGGCACTGCTGGGGCTTCGGGTGAACGAGCAGAAGACGCACCTCGTGACCGTACCCAAGGAACGGTTCGACTTCCTGGGTTACACGATTGGTCGCTTCTACGGCAAGGATGGCAGGCCCTACATTGGGACTTGCCCATCTCGCAAAGCAGTATCCCGATTGCTCCGTCGGATCCACGACGAGACATCCACCCGGTGGGTGACGAAGACGGTGGAGAATCGAGTCACCAAGTTGAACCAAGTGATTCGTGGTTGGTGCGGGTAGTTCAATCAAGGCCCGGTCCAGCCGACTTACCGTTTCATCAAAGCCCATACGGAGAAGAGGCTACGCAGATGGTTGATGAAGAAGCGCCAACGGCGAGGCACCGGGTACCGCCAATACCCGGACGAGTACCTCTACGAGAAGCTCGGTCTCTATAAGCCCATGGTGTGACGCGTCGACCCGCCGAGTGCGAAGGCGTGATGATCCATCCGAGAGCCGGATGTGGGAAATCCACAAGTCCGGTTCGATGAGCGGGATGTGGAAACGGAGTATGGCCGGGCTATTGAGGCACCGCCAGACGAAAGGGGCGGCAACAGATAGGCCCAACCTAAACCACCGCGCCACATCTCGACTCTACCCCAGCGGATTCGCCAAATAGGCGCGGTGGCAGGCGGCGCACAGGTCGAACTGGAGCATGCGGTAGGTCTGATCCTCGACAAGGTCGGGGTCGGCGTTGGTGAGCCCGTCGATGATGCGGCGGATTTGTTCGGAGGTGTCCCCGCCGGCGTCGGCGGCGGCGATATCGACCGGTGACGCCGCGGCGTAGGCTTCGATCTTGAGAATGAACCGCCCGGTGTCGTTCGGCGTGAGCGGCGTGCCGCATTTGTCGCATTCAAATCGTATCATGGCCGGTCGCCCTCGTTTGACCCTTCTCGCGGCGTTTAGGATAATGGCAAGCGAGTGAGGTGGCACGCGTCCCGCGCCTGACCGTTCGATCCGAGCGCTTTCCATGTTCGATGTCATCGACGACACCATCGTAGCCGTCTCGTCGCCGCCCGGAGCGGGGGTGCGGGGAATTGTCCGGTGCAGCGGTCCGGAGACGCTGCGTTTGGCGTGTTGCGTTTTCACGCCCCTCGGGTCGGTTGACATCGAGAAGGTGCCCGGGTTTCGGCGCGTGCATGGGTGGGTGGCGGTCGAGCCGGGGTGCGCGGTGCCGGGGGAGGTGTATCTGTTTCGGGGGCTGCGCAGTTACTCGCGTCAGGATTGTGTCGAGTACCACGTTCCCGGTGCTCCGATTTTGCTGGCGATGCTGGTCGAGCGGTTGATTGGGTTGGGCGCTCGAGCGGCGGAACCGGGCGAATTCACCGCCCGCGCGTTTCTCAGCGGCGCCATGGACCTGCCCCGGGCGGAGGCGATCGCAGCCACAATTCGGTCGCGCTCGGATGCGCAGCTTCGTGTGTCACGGCGGATGATGGACGGGCGGCTGACGGATGTGACCGGCCGCATCGTCGAGGATTTTGCGGAGTTGGTCGCGCTGGTCGAAGCCGACATCGATTTCGCGGAGGAGCCGATCGATTTCATCTCGCCGGCTGAACTGAAGACTCGCCTCGCTGATATCGCGCGGCGGTTGGAGCATCTATCGTTCGAGAGTGAGTCGAGCGCGCGGGTGGACGCGTTGCCACGGATACTGCTGGTGGGTCGGTCGAATGCGGGCAAGAGTACGTTGATGAATCGGCTGAGCGGGATGGATCGTTCTATTTGCTCGCAGGTGCCCGGCACGACGCGGGATATCCTGTCGGCGCCGGTGCGACTGGGTGGTGGGGAGGCGGTTCTTCTGGACGCGGCCGGCGTCGATCCGGATACGGATGGGCTGCCGCGTGAGGCTAGCGCGGCGACGCTATCTGCTGCCCGGGGGGTGGACCTGATTTGTCTGGTGGTGGATCTGGCTGCAGCGCCGGGAGCGTCGGCGTGTGCGCCTGAGGGAATGCCAGTGGAGATTCCGTGCGTGGTTGTTGGGAACAAGATCGACGCGCTTGATGAGCGTGCGCGGGCGGCGCGGGTGTCGTCGTTGGAGAGGTCGCGTCGGGGTCAGGTGTGCTCGGTGAGCGCGCTGACCGGTGAGGGAATCGAGGCGTGTCGCGGGCTGTTGGCGCGGACGTTGGAGCTGCCGGAAACGGGGATCGCGGCTGACGCTGTTGTGGTGACGGCGCGACAGCGCGACGCGGTCGAGACAGCGCTTGCGGCGGTCCGGCGGTGCGCTGCGGAAGCATCTGACATCGACGAGACCATCGACCGGGCGGATATACTGGCGTTCGAGTTGCGCGAGGGGTTGGAGGCGCTGGGCGCGATCGCGGGGACAGTGACGACGGAGGCTCTCCTGGGCCGCGTGTTCGCGTCGTTTTGCATTGGGAAGTGACAGGGCGGAGGAACTGGAGGATCAAGGAATCGAGAGGTATCTGCTGGAATGCCCCCAAAGGGCGTGGGCGCCGCGTCGAGTGTCGGCCAGTACCTGACACGCCTGACGAGCGGACAGGGCGCGCCCGGGTTTCCAGATCGGAGTCGCGGAAAACCGGAGAGGGGGGGATTCGAACCCCCGGTACACTTACGCGCACACTGGTTTTCGAAACCAGCTCCTTCAGCCGCTCGGACACCTCTCCCAGGTGGTTCGGGGGATGGTCATACCCTGGTCGCGGCGACGCGTCAATGGGCGGAGCCAACGCAACCGGGTTCCGAACGCGGAACGGGCGATCTCAATTCCGCGCGACGCGCGTGGACGCGCGAGGTCGACGCAGAAAGGCTGCGGCGGTGCCTGGAATCTGAGCGGCGTTTCGCAGGATCTTTCGCATGGCTTCACGGGGGGTGCAGCGACGGAGGTTGTTGAGTCGCTCGACCTGATACCGGAGGAACTCAGCCACGGCCGGGAGAGCGACGGCAAGGAGCCAATACACCGTGCGACTCCATCGGCCCAGGTGGAACGCGACGATGGCGCCGAAGCCGGGTCGGTTGGCGTAGCGGTTGAAAAGAAACTGGTACCTGAGGACCAGGTCGTCGCCGATGCCCTCCTGTTTGAGGACGGTTCCCGAGTAGTAGTCCTCGGCGGAGTCCTTCG
>JAJDDS010000547.1 GCA_029260195.1 Phycisphaerae bacterium | reverse complement strand
TCTGATCCACATCGCCCGGCAGCAAGCCGACGTCTACCCGATCCACTTCGTCGACGCCCGCGCCCTGGTTACCCGACGTCTCGATCACATTCCCGTCGAGGTCCCGCAGTGTCGCGACCACCGTCGTCCATTCCTGCAGCGGCACCGACGCGTCCAGATGCACCGTCACCACCTCGTTGTCACACGACTCCACCGACGTGATAGCCGGACTCGTCCCCCCCGTCACATCGACACCGAACGATACCGGCGACGTGTTCACCAGCGTGCAATCTTGGTTCACCACCGGCTCGCTGAACTTGACCGAGACCGAACGAAGCCCCGCATTCACATCCACGCCGTTCGTGCTCTCCCGGCGCGGATCGATGTACGCGCTGAAATTCGATCCGTCCGTTCCGTCGTGCACCACTACGGGTCCGTTCCCGTCCGGCGGCGGCGTCGGTCCTTCAGGCACGATCTTCAGCACCCGCCCCGTCGTCGCGCCTCCGCGATCCACGATGTATAACTCGCCGCGCGCGTCCTGGCCAAAGGACGAAATCTGGTTGAAGTTGCCGCCCGCATCCGGAGGATTCAAATCCGAGTCCCGAAGCTGAAAATCGGTCACCACGCCGTTCACGTACTTGAACGACCACACCCTCGCCGACACGAAATCCCCAAAGAAGTAATGACCGCGAATCGACGGAATGTCACACCCGCGATAAACGAACCCACCCGTGATCGAAAACCCGTTCCCGGACTGCTGGTAGTCGTGAATCGGATCGGTCAGATCGTTCGAGTTGCACACGCATCCGCTCAGCCCCGTGCAGGCGATCCCCTCCATGCAACGCCATCCGTAGTTCTCGCCCCCGGTGCTGGTCGGCGGTTGGAAGTTGACCTCCTCGCGCGCGTTTTGACCGACATCCCCGATGTACATGTCACTCGTGATCCGATCGAAGCTAAACCGCCAGGGATTCCGATGACCGTACGACCAGATCTCATCAAGACCGTTTACGCCCACAAAAGGATTGTCCGGCGGAACGTCGTACGGATCCCCAGGCGTCGCGTTATCCACGTCGAACCGGAGCATCTTCCCGTAAAACTGATTCAGATTCTGAGATCGATTAGACGGATCGTTCGCCGCTCCGCCATCCCCCAGCGCCAGGTACAAGTACCCGTCACATGGACCGAACGCGATCGTCCCACCGTTATGGTTCGCGAATGGCTGGGACACCGTAAATATCACCAACCGATCACTAACGTCCGCCACGTTCGGATTCGCCGACACCCGAAAACGCTCAACTGTCGTCGCGCCCGCGTTGTTGCTGTAGTGGACGAAGAAGTGCCCCTCGTTCGGGTCCCCCGGCACAAAATACCTCGGGTGAAACGCGATCGAGAACAACCCGCGCTCCCCGTTGCCGCTGAACCCGTTACTCACGCTCACGTCGATATCCAGAAACGGCGTCGGCAAAACCTGGTTCGTGTTCAGATCCAAGATCTTGACGCGGCCTGGTTGCTCCAAGATGAAAAGCCGATCCGTATCGCCCGGCGCAGCCGTCGCTTCGGTCGGCCGGTTCAATCCGGAAGCCACTTGGATCGTGTTCAGTTCACCGCCCGCCGACGCACCCTCCGCGCCAAGTGAAACGCCCAAAACCAACACCGCGACCAGCTTCCTCACTTGCATCTTCTTCATTTCCATCCTCATTCTCATGTCAACTGCACTCACGCCCGCTCGCCGAGACCGCTTTCCGACGACACGCGCGCGCCATACGGACAGCCGGCAACCCACCACCGGGGTCGACTCAATCGATGCATCCAAACACACAACCGAACGGGTCTGATTATAACGTCCTGCACTCTGGTTTTGAACGCCCTTTCACGCGCGTACGCCCGTTCTCGCGAGCCAAACGTCCGCGCGATACCCCGATCCATCAGTCAGAATTGCGAAATGCCACCCCAGCCGGAATCACGCGCGGTGATCCAGGCATCTGCTTCCACCCAGGATCCGTGTCGCCCCGCTACTTCGCCCGGTCCATGTACTCGCCGGTCCGCGTATCGACACGAATCCGTTCGCCCGGCTCGATGAACGGAGGCACCCGGACCCTCACCCCCGTCTCCATAATCGCATCCTTCGCTTGATTCGTAGCCGTCGCACCCTTAACCACCGGAGGCGTGTCCGTCACCTCGAGCACCACCATAATCGGAAGCTCGATACCGATGATCTTCCCCTCGCAGATGGTGGCGGACACCTTCTCGTTCGGCTTCATGAACTTCGCCACATCACCGATCAAGTCTCCCTCCACGGTGATCTGCTCGTAGTCCGTCGTGTCCATCAGCACGAAGTTCGCACCCTCCTGATACAGGAACTCATAGTCTTTGGACTCGATGAACGGCACTTCCAGGCGATCGTCCACCCCGAACCGGACCTCACGAATCACCCCGCTCTTCAGGTTCTTCAGCTTGGTCTGCATGTAGCTCCGCTTGTTTCCTTTCGCCACATGCTGCGATTCATGCACGACGTAGATCTCCCCCTCAAACGTCACCGTCCTGCCCTTGCGTAGGTCCACCGCCTTAATCATCGAAGCCGCTCCAGTCTGTGAATTCCCGTCAAAACCAAGTCCCCCATCATCCCCCATCCGCCGCCACGAATCAACTCCGCCGCAGCGGCATGGTCATGCACCGCGGCCCGCCCAGCCCACGAACCAACTCGGAATCGTCGATCCCCAGGCACGTCACACCGTGCGCTTCAAGTGCCGCCGTCGTCCGCTCGTTCCGCTCATACGTAATCGCCACTCGCGGCGCGATCGCCAGCGTGTTCGTCCCATCCGTCCGCTGCTCGCGCGACGCAAACTGCTTTCGCCCGCCAGCCGTGTCGATCAGCGTCACCTCCGTTTCGAACTCATCGCGCAGCACCCCGACGAAATCCCGCTCCTCAGCAACGCGGACAGCCCCCCGATGCGCCGGATCGTCCGACGGCTCATAGCGGTGAATGTACCGAATCTGCTCCATCACCTTCGAATACCAAACGACCATGCCACGATCCACCACCGTGAACACCGTGTCCAGATGCATGAACGCCCGTTCCGTCGGAATCGGTATCTCATACACCCGCTTCGCGTGACCAGCCGTGAAACACTTACCCGCCAACATCTCGATCGTCTCGCTCCGCGTCCGCTCGCTCGCTCCTACCAAGACAGCCTCCGGCGACAGCACGACGACATCACCCCCCTCGATCGTGTAAGGCCGATCCTCCGTCGGCTCTTCCGTCCCACCGTAGGTGATTATGTTGTCCCGAAACTCCGGATGATGCTCCAGCACCGCACGCGTCAACACCGACTCCCGAACGCGCTCACGATAGTGCATCTTCGACGAGATCACGGCGTCACCAACCACGACCGCCGGGTCGCGGCTGAAGTACCCATTCGGAATCGGCGGCAGCAGATAGTGCTCGGCATCACCCGCGGCAGCAATCCGTCGACCAGAATGCTCGGCGTACTCCTCCGACGTCACCCCTGCGAACAACAGTTCCACGAGCTCACCGGCAGACCAGTGCTTCATCCCCGCCAAATCGTCCGCGATCGCCGGAACACCCGCCTCCCGGCACACCACCTCGACCAGGTGCGCCCGAGCGGCTTCATCGCCCATGATATCCTCTAGCAGCCGCTCAATATACACGACCTCCACCCCGTGCTCGCGCATCCTTGCGACGAACGCGTCATGCTCGTCCTGCATCCGCCGCAGGTACGGAATATCCTCGAACAGAAACCGCCGCATATTCTCGTGCGTCAGGCGATCGATCTCATTCCCAGGGCGATGCACAAGCACCGCCTCAAGCTTCCCATATTCGTTCTCAATCCGTAAACGCAAACGTCACCTTTCAATCAAACCCGACCACACACCCAGTCCCCGCGCCCACACCAACCGCCGGAATCTTCAGACCAACGGCCCATTCGATCCTAGACCCCGCCCCCCGCCTGTCAACGCACCTCACGCCCCCACATCTCGCCGTCCCAAAAAAAACCGCGGCTGTGACTAAATAAGCCTGCGCGACGAATCCCCCCGAACGCCCGGTACTTACGCGCCGCTCGCCCGACAACGCACCGGACCGCACGCCTTCAACCCGATTGACCCCGCCACCCACCTCGCTACGTTGCTTCCACTACAAGGATGTATCGAGCGAACGGATTCGCACCCGCCGCGGGAGCGAGTCCTTCGACTTGTTCCCGCGGTCATTTTTTCCCGGCACCCCCTTGAAGGAGACATGTTCAGTGGCATTCGCGTCAGGACCCGTCAGTTTCCGCCGCTTCTTCATCTCAGGACCGTTCACCACAAAGCTCGACGAAGCCTTCCTCGACGCGATCCGCGAGAACGCCTTCGGAAAACAGGAACTCGCCGCACCCGACGGAACGGAGACCGGCTGGATCACCCCCGAGCACCTCTTCGACACCCGCTTCACACGTCAGAAAATCCAATACGACCGCTTCGCATACCTCCAGATGCGATTCGATCGAACCGCAGCCCCCGCATCCGTCATACGCGCGTACACACGCATCGAGGAAGCCGCCCTCAAGCCCGCACCCAAGAATCCCAACCCCACCTTTCAGGACGCCGCCGAGGAATCCGAATCCGAAACCCCGGAGCGACTCTCCAAGAACGACCGCGTCCAAGCACGCGAACGCGCGCTAGCCCGCGCCAAGGAAGAGGCGGACAAAGGCATGTTCCGCCGCATGTCATCCATCCCCGTCCTCTTCGACCTCCCCTCGCGAACCGTCTACCTCGCAAATCTCGGCGCGGGCGCAGGCGACAAGTTCATCGCCCTCTTCCGCGATACCTTCGACGCCTCGCTCGAACCCGCCCACTCCAACGCCGTCGCCCACCGCATCATGGAAGCAGCCGGCGACCCACGATCCGTCGAGGACGCCGAACCCTTCCACCTCGTCCCGGACCAGCGCGTCGCCGACGACAATGGCTTCGACGTCAACGACCGAACCTACTTCGGCCGAGAATTCCTCACTTGGCTTTGGTATCAGACCGACCGCGAAAACGCCACCTTCGACATCGCCAACAAACGCACAGCCGTCATGTTCACGCAGTTCATGCAGCTCGATTGCGATTTCAAAGTGACAGGCAGTGACACCATCCGCTGCGAAGGCCCCGCCACCGCCCCCGAAGCCCGCGCCGCCCTACCCCTCGGCAAACAGCCCACTAAAGCCGGCTTGCTCCTCAGCACCGGAGCGGCTGAATACCCCCTCATCCTCGACGGCCCCCGCTTCAACGTCTCCGCCTTGAAGCTCCCCGACTCCGAGGAGGCGGACCCCCGCGCCCGCTTCGAGGAGCGCTTCCACCAGATCACTGAGACCGCCGGATTGCTCGATATGCTCTTCGGTTTGTTCCTAGGCCGCCGCGCCGCCCCAAACTGGCCCGAGACCATCGCCTCCATCAAATCCTGGGCCACAGGCGCCACCGACCCCGCAACGCTAACTGTCCGCTTCCCCACCGAACTCGCCGCAAACTAGAACCCATCGGGTGCCACTGGCGGCTTGCCCGCCAGTGTATTTGGAGTGTTGGGATAGGTACCAGGTCCCAATCGCCGCTCCTCTTTCCCGCCCCCAAGGGCGTCCCTATCCGACACCGATCCCCACCCAGGCTTGCGGCTTCGCGGACGCCAACGCATCACGGCGTCTGCTCGATCGCCTCCGAAAACAGCGCCAGTTCCGTTCCCAATTCCGTCCCGGCGAACGCGCCCGCCGTTGCGTTCAGATCGGCGGCGAAGTCAGCCACATCACCCGGACTCATCGTCGAAACCGTGGACACCGCCAATTCCGCCCGCTCCGACGCCGTCAACGGATCGTCCGCCGTCCCGAAAGCAGCCATCAACCCTGCACACGGCGGCTGAAGCTTCATGTTCGCTTCCACCCGTTTCACCTCCAAGGACTCGACATCGCCGTCGCACTCGAGATCCATCAGTGGCTCATAGCCGCCGGTATGCACCAGCGTCTGAATCTGCCGTAACTCGCGCTCCGTAATCTGACAGTCGTTGTTCCAGTCACCGAACAGCGTCTGTTCCACTGGGATGATCGACGACAGCGACGGTCCGGCATACTCGCCCGTATAGTAGATCTTCGCGACGCCGGACATTGTCGCGTCCACGTTCACCTTGACGTCACCGTCCACGTAGATCGCCTCCGGACCGCCAAGGTGCTGCACAACAATGCTGTTGGAATTCAGCCGTTCGTCCACCGCGGCGAACGCGCAACTCGCGCCGACGCACTCCACTTCCAGCGTTTCCCAGGGTCTGACGCAGTCCGAGTCGGCAAACCACGTTCCACCGTAGTCCGGCGAAGTCGCCTCCAATTCGAACGACGGCGTCAGATCGTCTGCGATGAAGAACAAATAGACCGCCGAAGCGTCCCACGCCCCCGCGAGCCCGGCGTCGTGAATCTTCGACGCGATGTCGAGACCACCATAGACGGTCATGAACAGGTCGGGGACGCCGGACACGTCCGGCTTCAGTGTGGAATCCTCGTTGCGAAACACCAGCCCACCATCAGCCTGCGCGAAAAAGCTGTTCCCCCCAAATCCTCCGTACACCAGACTACCGATCTCGATCGCCACCGCCGCCGGTGTCAGTGTCCCAATCGCCACGCTGCCACCGTTTTGCACCGTGACCGTCGATCCAGCCTCCGCGATCAGCGGCGCGGACTCGGTCGCGACCGACGCGGCGTCCACTGTCAAACTGTTGAATACGTTTAACTCGGGAGCATTCGGCGTCGCATCACCACACTGCAAGTACGAATCCAGGGTGTCGCACGATCCATCGTCATCGCTCAACAGCACCTCGGATCCATCGCTCACAACGAGGCTATTGATCTCGAACGGACAATCCGTCACTTCCACGCGCGGGGTCGTCGTTTGTCCTTCTTGTTTCTCCAAGGTCCAGAAGTTCCCACACCAAATCGGCCCATCGCTTACGATCTCACCCGAGATCGTGAGCATGTTTTGCTGCCATCCAAACAGAACGAATCCTCTGTTGGTAAGGAGCGACGTGAACGGGCTGATGTTCCAATCGCTCTCACCGACAACGTTGACATGGACCTCCGTCGGATTGAGCGCCGTTCCCTCGGAAAGCGTGACATTCACCCACGCCAGTTCCTCGTTCGTCGTCGCGAGGCCGACCTCGAGACGGGCACCCTGTTCGAGCGTCAGATCGTAAAGCGCATTGGCGATGCCCGAATGCCGAAGCTGATTTGTTACATTCAGCGTCCGATCCTGCTGAATGACGAGCCCTTCGGCCAGCGGAAGCGCCTGAAACGTAAACGACGCGATCTCCACCGGCGTCAGCGGATCAACATCAAGCTGAATCGTGTCGAACGTGAAATGGAAGACATCGTCGTTGCTTCCGGGGAGAAGCGGATCGCTAGTCCAGTT
>JAJDDS010000546.1 GCA_029260195.1 Phycisphaerae bacterium | reverse complement strand
GGCGCTGACCGGTGGGACGGAGGCGGGGTTGACGCCGCTGGGGCTTGCGGCGTTCGCAGCCATGAAGGCGCTAAGCTCGCGTGAGGTTCCGCCGGGGGAGGCGTCGTGTCCGTTCGACGCGCGGCGCGACGGGTTCGTGCTCGGTGAGGGGGCTGGAATCGTCGCGATCGAGGAGTTGGAGCACGCGAAGAAGCGCGGCGCGCGGATTTTGGCGGAGCTCATCGGGTACGGGGCGTCGTCGGACGCGAACCACATTACGCAGCCATTGGAAGACGGGTCCGGGGCTTCGCGTGCGATCGAATACGCGCTCAAGGACGCGGGAATCGCCGCGGATGATATCGACTACATCAATGCCCACGGGACGAGCACGCCACTTGGGGATGTGGCGGAGACACAGGCGATCAAGAAGGTCCTCGGCGATCGTGCCAAACGTATCCCGATCAGCAGCACGAAGAGTTCCATTGGGCATCTGCTGGGGGCGAGCGGCGGGGTGGAACTGATCGCGTCGGTGCTGGCGTTGCAAAACGGGCTGGTACCACCAACGATCAATCTTCAGACGCCGTGCAAGGGCTGCGACTTGGACTACGTTCCACTGAAGGCCCGTGACCAGCGGGTTCGGGTGGCAATGAGCAATTCCTTTGGATTCGGCGGCCACAACGCCTGCCTTATCGTCCGGCGATTCGAATAGCCCTTCTCAAGGCGCCTCTTCGGGGCACCGATATTATTCCCAGGAAGCCTGATAGCCGTGTTGATGGGGTTCCCGCGCGCCGAGAGACCGATCGATGGAGATTCTGGATCAGTCCGAGGTCGATTCGCTGCTGAACACCCCTTCGCACTCCGGGGGAGTGGCGGATCAGGTGGAGGCGGAGTCCGCAGCGGGTGCGAGCGAACCGCGTTACGTGGACCATCTCCCGCCGGGATTCGAGCTGAAGGCGAGTTCAGACCAACTCAAACGCATCGAGCCGCTTCGAGTCCCTGTGATCGTTCGGCTGGCGGAGCGGGCGATGTCGATCGACCAGATTCTCAACGTGTCCGTGGGGACGATTTTGGAATTCGACCGCCCGTCGGATGCGGAGCTGGATTTGGTGGTGAACAACGTGGTGATCGGGACGGGTAACGCTGTGAAGTGCGGGGAGAACTTCGGCTTGCGGATTATCAAGATCCAGCCGTGGGCGCAGCGCCTGGCCGGGGCGGGGTTGTTCCGCTGAGTTGGTCGCCGGCGGTCCGTGCCCGTCCCAGCCCCAACGTCTGGCATTCTGACTCGCGCGTGTCATTCTGCGTTCCAGCAGCCCCGCCGCACGCACGGAGCGGAGCATCGGGTACTCGCTTCCCGGGATTGCCAAACAATAAGTAAGCCTGACCCCCTTACCAAACAATAAGTAAGCCTGACCCCCTTACACCTCGCCCGTACGTCGACTCCACGCCTACCTCGGGAGAATCGTCGACTGTACCATCCAATGAACTCGTCCCCTCTGGAGGGTCCAAGGCAGAAAATGCGCCGGATGACGTTCTTGAAAGGGACACCCGCCGTACACTCCACGTCTCGGCCGGGCCACTGGTCCATACGCGCGACCCGACCTGATGGGTGCAGGCTCGCGATTCGGGCATATACCCCAGAGGGCCCTTACCGCGACGACGTTCAGCCCTACTCCTTCGAAACCTCTCACGTGGCCTCAAGGGCCTGTTGTCGACGTCTGACGCCAGGAGCGCCCCTCTGGCATCTCATGTGTATATGAGTGCTGAGAACTCAAGGTCGAGAGCGTGCAGGAGGTTGGCGCATGGCATCGGTACCCATCGCCGGGGAAGAGTCGAGGATTGAAGGACGCCTGCTGTCCGACCTCCGGCGAGATGGTCACGAAGCCCACCGGGTCCCAGCGGGAGGTGTCGCCCTCGCCTGAATGGAGCTGCGCCCTGTGGATCTAGCGTGTGCCGACCCATGTGCGGCGCAAGTGGCCGGTGACTACGCCAACGCCCCGGCGCCTCAACTTAAGGACATCGGCCGTGGTCGCGGAAGGTGAGAGTCCAGCGCGAAGGATAGAGTATAGCGACGGGTGCGTCATGAAAACGAACGGTTGATACGGAGACGAAATGATGCATGCGAAAAACGCGAGTGCTCGAATAGTCACAGGAACGCTGTTCGCCATCGGGCTGCAAGTCGGCGCCGTAAGCGCCCTGGCGCAGGGGGGACCGCCAACGTACGCCCTTCGATACCTCGGTGAGGCTTCGAAGATCGAGGGCATCAACGCCTCCGGCGTGATCACGGGCTGGATCCTCTCGCCCAGCCCGGGGAAGAGCTTCGTAGTGGGTGTGGACCAGCCCTACACCTTGCTGCCGCTGCCCCCCGGATACATCTCGAGCGCCTCGAAGGCCATCAACGACGCGGGGGTCGTCGTGGGCACCGTTTTCGGCGCCGGCGACCAGAAAGCTGCGGCGTGGACGCCCGACGGCGCCGGCGGCTACACCGTCGAGATCTTCGCCGCCTTGCCCGGTCAAGTGCCACCCCATGTTCAATCCTCCGGGTGGACCATCAACAACCGGGGTGACATCATCGGCGTGTCCATCAGGCCCGGCTTTTCGGGCGGGCCGACGGTCTGGTTCAACTCCCCGAGTGGCATCTTGGACCTCGGCCCGGACGCGCCGAACCCGCCGCACGACGTCAATGACAACGGGGTGGTGGTGGGGGGCCTGGGCCGGATGTTCTACCTCGACACGATGACGAGCACGCCCATCCCGCCGGGATTCGGCGCGGGGGTTTTTGCAGCGAACAACCATGAAGATCTCGCCGGGAACTACGGACCAACCACCGAGAGCACCGCAGCGTGCCGCTGGACCGAGACCTTCGGATGGGAGCAACTCGGCGCAGCCGGTGACCAGTCCGCGGGGATCCACGCGTCCGACATCAATGACGGCCACGTCACGGTCGGGAAAATGCTCACCGGGTCGGTCTACTTCGACGAGTACGGATTGTTCTGGCTCAACGACCTCCTCCTGCCGGAGTACGGCAACTGGGGTCTGGAAAGCGGCAACGCGGCGATCAACGAGAATGGCCAGATCGCACTCTTCGGCTGGAACG
>JAJDDS010000545.1 GCA_029260195.1 Phycisphaerae bacterium | reverse complement strand
CGAATACAGCGTCGTTGTCTTGCCGCTGCCGGTCGGACCCGTGACCAGAATCAACCCGTAAGGACACGCAAGCATCTTCTGCACATCCCTCAGGTCCGGACCCAGCAGTCCCAGATCCTCCAACTCGAAACTGAGATCGCTCTTGTCTAGAATGCGGATGACGATCTTCTCCCCCAGAACCGTCGGCATGCTCGATACCCGCAAGTCCAACTCGCGACCGTCCGCCACGAGATGCACCCGCCCCTCCTGCGGCAACCGCTTCTCCGCGATGTCCATCCGGCCGATCACCTTGATGCGCGACACAATCGCCGCATGCATGCCCTGCGGCGGACGAAACAGCTCCCGCAACTGCCCATCGACCCGGTAGCGAATGTGCGTCGCCTTGCGGTCCGGCTCGATGTGGATGTCGCTCGCGCCGTCGCGCATCGCCGTCAGAACCACCAGATTCACGAGATTGATCACCGGGCTTCCCGCGATCATCTGATCCAGATCCGTCACCGGCATCTCGTCGACCGCTTCCATCTCTTCGATGTGGACATCGCTCTCCTCGAACGATGCCATGAACGCGTCAACGGTCACTTCCTTGCTGAGGTACTTCTGCTGGAACTCCTCGACGTTCTTGTCCAACACCAACACCGGGCGGACATCGCACCCGGTCAGGTTTCGTATGCGGTCGATCGTGGGAAGCGATTGGGGATCCACCATCGCCACGGTCACCTCGTGACGCACGCGAAACAACGGAAGAACGCGCATTCGCTCCGCTTCATCCTTCGGGATGCACTTGGCCACCTTCGGATCGATCAAACCGTGGCGCAAAACACACCCCTTCACGCCCAGTCGTTTGGCCAGCGCCGTGACCAGCGCCGTCGACGTGAGCGCGCCGATATCCAGCAGCGCGACACCCAGCTTGTCACCCGTCGAAGTCTGACGGGCCAACGCCTCGTTCAACTGCTCCGACGTGATTACCTGGTCGGCGACTAACTGCTCGCCGAGTCGCCTCGTATTGCCGATCATCGTCTACAGGAAGCTCCGCACCGCCGCATCAACGTCCTCGAAAAACTGAAACCGCGAACTCAAGCCCGTCAGCTCCAGAATCTCTCGGCACATCGGTGTCAGACTTGCCAATTTGAGTTGCGTCCCACGCCCGCCAAGGTCGTCCGATACGTTCACCAAACTGTCCAGGGCGGCGCTGTCCATGTACCCCACTTCGTTCATGTCCACGACCACCCGAGGATTCGCCACGCTCAAACATCGCCGCAATACTTCATCGAACTCACTCGACACATCATCCGCAAGCGCATCCAGGGGCGCGCAGACGTCCACCGTCCCGATCGTCCGGCGCTCGACCTTCACGCTGTCGACTCCGCTCGCGCCGCCCCCGCGGCTTGCAACACCTCAACCCCCGAGACGTCACTCTTCAGCTCCACCGAGTCCCGTCGTGCCGCTTGGCATAGCTCCAGAGCACTGGCCAGCAAATCCCGTACGCTGACGGATTCCGTACCGCTTCCCGCCACACCACAGCGAAACCGGATCCCGCGACCGGACGTCGCCTCCAACGCCGGAAGCGCCGCCAACCGATCCATCAGCTGCCCCGCGATCAATGATGCCAACTCGGAATCGACGCGACGTAGCAACATCAAGAACCTCCCCTCATCGAACCGGCCCAACAAATCATCCGGGCGCACGCGCCCGCGGAATGTTGCGCTGATCTCCGAGACAATTTCGCTTGCAACGTCCCACCTACCCTCGTCCAACACCGCGCGCAACCCTTCAACCGTCAACACGCAGAGTGACACCGGCTCACCTCGGGCGTACGATTCGGATGCGCATCGCGCCGCCTCGTCCAAAAACGAGTCCCGTATCATCAACTGCGAAACCGCGTCCGTCTGAGCGGCTGCGCGCCCACGGCAAACCTCGGTCAACGTCATCCAAAACAGACGAATCAACCCCTCCCACGGTTGCAGTGCGTCCCGCGCCGCCGGGTTCCCCAGATGCGCCACCGACACCAACCCGATCGTCCGCCGCCCCTCACGCACCGCGAAACACCATTCTGGTGCTTCCGCAGACCGATCAGCCAGAGACACCACGAGCTTCCCCTGCGCCGAATCGTGTGCGTAGTAGGATCGACCCGTCGTCGCAACGTGGCCCGGAATCCCCCGCCGAGCCGACGTCAGCGCCTCGCACTCGGACGCCTCGAGCGTCCGGAGTGGAGCCATCCGCTCCCCTTCCGCCAATATCCGATAGGGACGAACGTGCGTCGCTTGGCAATGCTCGTGCAGAACATGCCGGACGAATTCCTCGAAGCTCGCCCACGCATCAACGCTCGATCGATGCTCCTCCAACCATTCGTCAAACTGGGAAATCGCCCCGGATACGGCACGCATGTCACACAGACTCGCACCCGCCGACACGTGATGCACTTCTTCGCCCGCCGTGCGGTCCATGATGTCGCCACGGCGCCCGGACCATTCCGCCATCGCCGCAATCGAGGCAAACCCCGCCAAAAGCGCCGACGCCATCCCGGCGTCAGACCAGAACGGAATCCCGGTCGCCATCTGCACAACCACCACAAAGTACACGCCACACGTCAACCCCAACCACGCCGACCGGCTCCGACCAACCAACCGCGCGCCAACAGCCGCACTCAGCACGATCGGAAACCATGGCAGTATGATATCGAGCATCATGACGGAACTCCGTGCGACGCCGGCACTCCCGTGCCCGTCAGATGGAGCCGCACCCCCGCCTGACCGATCGCGTCGAACGCGGCTGGGTTTCGTGCGTGGCACCGTTCCAGTATTCGAACAAACACGTCGCAGAGTCCCGGATCCACCACGCTCCCCGATTCGCTCTTGAGTATCTCCAACGCGGCGCGCCAGTCGTAGGCGTTCCGATACGATCGCGTCGTCGTGAGCGCGTCAAAAACATCCGCGATCTGAATGATGCGCGCCTGCAATGGAATCCGCTCGCCGCTCAATCCCTCCGGGTACCCCTTCCCGTCATACCGCTCATGATGATGCAAGACTCCATCCAGAGATTCCCGCATGTGCGGATTCTCACGCACCACCTCGTACCCGCGCACCGGATGCTCCTTGATGTGCTCGAACTCGGCATCCGTCAGGCGCCCCGCCTTCTTCAACACGTCGTCGCGAATCCCGATCTTGCCGATGTCGTGCAGGAGTGCCGACCACTCGAGCGTCCGCAGCTCGTTCTCGCAGAGACCCATCTCCGCCGCCAGGAGCATCGCGTAGTAACCCACGCGGTTCGAATGCCCCGACGTATACGGGTCCTTCTGATCCACCGCATTCACCAGCGTCCGAACCGTGTCCATCGATGTCCGTTGCAACTCGTGCAGCAGACGGAAGTTCCGAATCGCATCGCCGCAAAACGACGCGAGCGAATCGAGCAACATCATTTCGCCAGATTGCCATGGGCGAACGGATCCATGCTCCGCGCGCCGCCATAACAACAGAACGCAGACAAACACCTCACCCGCGTAAATCGGCGCCGCGACAGCCTCCTCCCGATGAAGCAATGCACCGTCCAGAGCCTGACCCACAACGTCCCCAGAATCCCGAACACCTACCCGACGCTCCCGATGCGTCTCCTCCACCAACACCTCGATCCATCCGGGAATCGCATCGACATCTCCCCTCGTCACATATCCGGACCCCTCCCCGCTCCGTTCGAAAGCCGTCGCGAGAAAAACGTCCGGGTAACTCCGACGCAGGTTCTCCACGAACAAACTGAGAACGTCCTCCTCGCAACGAAGCGCTAGCAGATTCCGCGTCATGTCGAACACCATGCAGAGCTGCTCGTAGACCAACAACAGGTCGTCAGCCATTCCCTGATGCTCGCGCAGAAGAAGACCAAGCTTCTCCTCGAGCTGCGAAACCGCCGCGTCGAAAGACACCGCGGACGCCGGCTCACCTCGCACAACACGCGCGACCGAGTCCACAAGCGGCGAGATCAGCTCACGTACGCGATCATCCGTCGTCCCCGTTGATGTCTTGCGCTCCATGACCATATCGCTCGCGTCAGCTACCCAATGACGTCTCCTCCCGCGTCATCGCCTCCCCGCTCGACTCTGCCAGACACCGCTCAACCTCCACGACCAATCGCGACGGCGAGAACGGCTTCGGATACACTCGGACCCCGAACGCCTCCACCTGCTTCATCAATTCCGCCTGGTCCGAACGGGAACTCAGCAGGATCACCGGCGTTTGCGACCGCTTCTCCGTCCGCAGCCAACGAACCAGGCTTATACCGTCCATTCCCGGCATGTTCACGTCTGACACAATCGCATCGAAGTCGCGCACGAGTAGTTGCCCTCGCCCTGCGAGTCCGTTCGCAACTTCATGCACGGCGTGCCCGTTCCGCTGCAACCACATAGAGAGCACACGCAACATGTGGACGTCGTCTTCAACTACCAGAATGTCCGCCATTCGCTTCGCTCCAGCCCGCGCCCGCCGCAACCGATCCCACAAACTCACGCCGGCGCGGCGTCTCGACGCACGCGCGACTCGGTCAACGGTAAATGCACGGCGAACGTCGCTCCTTCGCCTTCTCGGCTCATCACCTGGATCGCGCCGCCGTGCCGCCTCACGATTTCCCGAGCCGTAGTCAAACCGATGCCAGTACCGGTGATCTCCTCAACCTCCGGCGATGACCCGCGCTGAAACTTCTCGAAAATCCGCTCGTGCTCCGCCGGATCAAGGCCCATCCCGGTGTCCTTCACCGTGATCAGCACCTCCTCGCTCGTCACCTGACACCCCACCTGAACCGATCCGCCGGACGGCGTATACTTCAACGCGTTACCCAGCAGGTTGTTGAGAACCACCGACAGCTTGTCACGGTCACCCTGCATCGCCGGAAGCTTCGACGGGAGCGTCACCTGCATGTCCACGCCTTTGTCGTCCGCCAGCGCACGAAGATCCCGAACCGCCTCCGTCAACAGCGACCGCAAATCCACGCTATCCAGGCGCAGTTGAATCGACCCCACCTCCAACTGCGACATGCTCAGAATGTCCTCGATCAAACGCGACAGCCGACGCGTCTCCTTCGTGATCACGTTGTAACACTCCGTGACCACCTGCGGATCCTCGAACATCCCGCTCGACAACGTCTCCGCGTACGCTCGAATGTTGGTCAGCGGCGTACGCAACTCGTGCGTCACCTGCGACACGAATTCCTCCGCCGCACGCTCCGATCGGACCTGCTGGCTAACATCTGCGATCGTCACCACGCACTCTCCGCGGCTCTTCGACGTGTTGAACGGCAATACGCGCACGCGGTAACTGCTCCCACCGCCGTCCGCTTCGATCACTTTCGACACCGATCGAAACGCCCCGTCCCCGCTTAGCGCCCCACGAACCTCGCCAATGACCGATTGCCCCGTTGGGCAGACCTCAAGAGACGCCAACGATTCGTTCTCGATCCCCGCGCCCTCCCCACCGTCAGGCAGAAGCAAACGCCGCGCCATCGCGTTGACGTAAACCAAGCGATCCCCATCAGCCACATGTAACAGACCGTCCGGAATCGCGTTCACCATCTCCGCCAACGCACCCCCTTGCGAGTTCTCCAGCGCCTCCTTCAACTCCACCGATGCGGTAGCCCGCCGAGCGCTGGCGGACAGATCGTCCACCAGATCGATCAGACGATTCCACTGGCTCACCAAAGCGCCCTCACCATCCGCCAGCCGCAAGGACGTCAGATCCTCCTCCAATGGCTCCCCGCGGAGCAACAGGTTCTCCGAAATACGTGTCATGCTCCGAAAATGGCGCCGCATCAGGCGATACACGATCAGAAGCGTTCCCACCGCCATCACGATGATGGCCGCAACACCCACCCGACCGCCGTCGCTCACCGACGCCCCGCTGACCGATTGCACACATTGGACGAACCGCGTCGGCACTCCCGATTCCCCGGCCGTCGTCGTAACACTCGGAATCGGCGCCGTCACTACCCACCGATCGGCACCCGCGAGACGTGACGGCAGCACATCTGTCTGCACCGAGACCGGCGTCGCGGGCGTTTTCCCCACGTCCGCATGCATCGCCCCACCGATCTCACTCTGATTGATGGATGCCAACACCCGCTGCGACGGGTCATACACGCGCAGTTGTTCGCAGTTGTGTCGCAACGCGAACGCCCGCAGCGCTGCCTGCTGACCTCGCGTGTCGCCCGCCTCAGAGCGCGACAACGACCACGCCAGAAGTTCCACCGCAGCCGCACCGTCATCCCGCGCCGTTCCAACGCGAGCGTTCCGCGCTGACTCGGCACTCCAGTGGGACACGCCGACCATCCCGAATAACAGGATCGCAACCAGCGACATCCCGATCCAGCGCGGAACTTCTTCCGCGGTCCAAAAGCTCTTGATTCTCCTGGCGTCTAGTCGCACCGGTTGACCTATCCCCGCCACCTCCCCCGCGCTCCAACCGCGCGTGGACCGGGTGGCGTATGACGCTACTATCGTTCGTATCCTCGGACCCCTTAACTCCGTGCTTCGCGCAGCGCGTTCTCGGTCCCGCCCACCCCCGCGTGTGGACTCTCGCGCCGTTCGAGATAACATGGGACCATACCAACAGCCGCCGAAGGAGGTCCGATATGTCTAACCCACAATCCGGCGGCACACCGCCCCCTCACGCCGACCCACCGACGCCCTACCGCGGCCCAACCCGCCAGCAGATCCTTGCCCTTCGCAACCGATACCTCACCCCAGCACTCCTCACCATGTACCGCGACCCCCTCTGCCTCGTGCGAGGCAAAATGCAACACGTTTGGGACGAGTCCGGTAAGCAATACCTCGACGCGTTCGGCGGCATCGTCACCATCTCGGTTGGGCATGCCCACCCCAGAATCGTCGATGCCGTTCGAAAACAAATCGCTACCCTCGCCCACACCACCACCCTGTACCTCCACCCCGCCATCGGACAGTACGCCAAAAGCCTCGCCGAGCACTTTCCCGACCACAGCGGCCTTGAGGTCACCTACTTCACCAATTCCGGATCCGAAGCCAACGAAATCGCCATCATGATGGCCAGACTCGCCACCGGTTCATTCGACATCCTCGCCCTGCGAAACGCCTATCACGGCGGCCTGCAAACCACCATGGGCGTCACCGCCCAGTCCACCTGGAAGTATCCCCTACCCCAGGGCTTCGGCGTCCACCACGCAGCCCCAGGCTACTGCTACCGCTGCCCCTTCGGGCTTGAGTATCCCTCCTGTGACATGCGGTGCGCCCGCGACGTCGAAGACAAGATTCGCTTCGAAACCTCAGGTCAACTCGCCTGCTTCATCGGCGAGCCGATTCAGGGCGTCGGTGGCGTCGTCGACCCGCCGCCGGAATTCTTCAGAATCGTCTACGACATCGTCCGCCAACACGGCGGCCTCTGCATCGCGGACGAGGTGCAAACCGGATGGGGAAGAACCGGCGAACATTACTGGGGGTTCCAGAACTGGGACGTCGTGCCTGATCTCGTCACGATGGCCAAGGGCATCGGCAACGGCGCCCCGCTCGGCGCCTGCACCACCCGCCGCGAGATCGCCGAACCCATGGCTCAACGACACCACTTCAACACCTTCGGCGGAAACCCCGTCTCCATGGTCCAAGGACAAGCCACACTCGAAATCATCGACGACGAAGGACTCCAGAAAAACGCCCTCATCGTCGGACGCCACCTCAAACGACGACTCGAGGAACTCAAGGATCGACACCCGCTGATCGGAGACGTACGCGGAAAGGGGCTGATGCTCGGCGTCGAGCTGGTCGAGGACCGCGCCTCCAAGACACCCGCCACCGCAGCCACCGCCGACGTTCTTGAAAGCGCCAAGGACAGGGGCCTCCTCCTCGGCAAAGGCGGTCTCGAAGGACACGTCCTTCGCATCACGCCTCCAATGTGCATCACCACCAACGACGCCGACTTCCTCGCCGACACCCTCGACCA
Organism: Phycisphaerae bacterium; assembly: GCA_029260195.1. Taxonomy (GTDB): domain Bacteria; phylum Planctomycetota; class Phycisphaerae; order UBA1845; family UBA1845; genus OFTM321. The sequence goes on along the minus strand of JAJDDS010000545.1, from coordinate 18,226 downwards.
CGCCCTCCAAACCGCCACCACGCAATCACACCCCTAACTGTCGACAATCGCGCCCTCCACCCTCACTCCTGGTGACCGGGAATACGCCGGCCCCGGCTGCGAACGTAGCCACAGCAAAAAGCAATGCCCCGAGGGTCAGAGCCCACTCATACGGCGCGTAGCTCCGATGCGCTTCAACGAAAAAATCGAAACGCATCTCAATCGCCTGCTCAAGTGTCGGGAGTTGATCGATGTAGTCGGCAGACACTTGCGCGATTGCGTTGCGATGATGCTCTATCGTGTCGCCCTTAAGTTCGATGGACCAACGGTCGGCGCCGACGGGAAGCCAATGGAAGGCAGTCAACTGGAAGCACCCGATGACGATCGTGCCGATCACCCCCGGCCACAGACGCCGGCTCCCCGCCGCAGCGACCACCAAGAACGGCAGGCACATAAGGACGTACCGCTCGTGGACACGCGTCGGCAACATGACGACGGCCAACAACCACAGCCCGGCGAAAAGGACGACTCGGTGCTCGACCGCGCACCGCCCGCGCCACGCAACCACGTACGACACGAGCAGCCCGGCGACCCCCAGAATCTTGCCCCAAGTGTCTTTCGTCACCCCAACAATCGTGCGGCTTACATCAGTGTCATATGTGACGAGCAGGTCGATATACCAGATGTTGAAGGACTTGAGTGTCGTGTGGGGCGCCTCCTCCGTCAGATTGCGCAAGTAGCTCTGTCGGAACCAAGCGTCACCCGTCGTTACCCAAAACGGCAATGCTATGACGTTCACCACGGCAAGTGCCATCAGGACAGCCAGAATAACCCGAACCCAATCGTGGCGCGTCCGGTGCACGTAACCAACCCGCCAAGCCGGCGTCAGGGACGCTGCCCACACGAACAACCAGACGGGCGAGAGAAGGATGGCCTGGGGCTTGAGTGAGAGTGCCACACCCCACAGGACCCCCGCCAGCAGCCAGCGCCGTCGCACCATGGCGAAGACGACCCACACTGCCGGGGCTAGTACCCAACTGTCGGTCTGTCCCCACCAGCAGGAGTCGAGCCACAGCGGAGGCATCAGGTAGACAACCGCCAGCGCGACGCGTCCCGCTCTACCCCCGAACAACAATCCCGCGAGACGCCACACGCCACACGCCAGAATCAGGTCACCCATCAGAGCGAAGAGGCCGAATACCACCCGGGCAACAACCGTGTTGGCCACCTGACCGGGATCGAGGGCGCGATGGAGGAGTCCCTCGACGTGAAGCAGATAGATGGCCAGCGGCGGGTAATTGGCGACGCCGCCTCTCCCGTCGCCCTCCTCGATAATCTCTCCATGACCGAGGAGGATTCTGAAGTCTTGCTCCGGCGCTTCGGTGTAGACACTGAGCAACCCCTGCTCCGGCGACGTAGTCTGGCGGGACCACTGAACGTAGTAGCAGTGATCCACCGGCCAGCTGTACATCTTCCAGAGCGGCAGGTTGCACTCCGGGCTGGAGAGGGCGAGAACCACCAATCGCAGGGCGGTGCCGACGCAAAGCGCTGCGAACACCGATCGAGTGAGCCCCTTCGGTGTCAGTACGCTCAGGATGCGCGCGAGCTTTGCTTTCGGTTGCACGGTCCTTCTCCTTGGCCGATGGAGAATAAGGGTCCGGCGTAGTTCTTGGAAGTCGAAGACCGCGCGATCGTACCCGCGAGCCGTGGGGTCCATCTCACGCGGACGTCCGCGAGGACTGAAGTCCTCGGCTCGCCACCGGTTTGGACGTCGAGGGCGCGCGGCTACGGAGTGTCGCCGGTGAAGAAACGTTGGAAGATGGCGAAGTCGTGGCGGTCGACGTCGTCGTCCCAGTTGAAATCAAACACGTCGCACGGCGAGGAAGCGCCACCGCCGGGACCGGTCGTGCAGGAATCGAACGCGTTGAAGTCGACGAGATTCACGTGATCGTCACCATTCGCGTCGCCGTGGAGAGTGTGATACGCGCGGACGTTCGTACCCGTTCCGCAGATGACCACGACGCCGCCAGATCCCACAGCCGGTCCGCCGACGTGTACGCCGGTGATTGCGTCGGACCATTGCAGATCGAGGGCTGCGTTGAACGCGTAGAACCGCCCCTGCGAGAAGCCGCCGTTGGTGAGGTAGACCTTGCCCATGGCGTCCACCGCGATGCGCCGGCCGTTGCCGTCGGAGGGGATGGGGACAGACGCGTCGAGGATGTCGCCCGTATCGGGATCGAGGCGCAAAACCTCGTCCTCGCGCGAATACGTGTAGACCGTTCCGTCCGGCCCCACCGCGTACGACGAAAACGGGAACCAGCCCATCGGGATACTCCATTTCTCGACGAGCGCGGTCCCGGTGTCTTCGAGTGCGACGAAGAAGTCGGTCAACGGATTGTTCTGGGCGCGGGGGGCGTAGACCGTCCCGTCGGGGCCGATCATCAGCCCCATCTGCTGAATGATGCCGCCGCCGATTCCCCCGCTTGAATAAAGGAACGAGCCGTCGTTTGCATCGAACACGCTGATCTCCGGGCCAGAGACGCTCGCCTCCCAGATGTAGACGTGATCGCCGAAGACGGCTGCGTCGCAGCCATTGGATGTCGGGCACGAGCGCGGCGCGGTCCAGTCAGTGGAGCCGTCGATTCGGTCGATGCGCAGCAACAGCCCTGAGTCGCTGACAATGATGTCGCCGCTCTCGGTGAAGGCCAAACTCTCGGTGGAGTGTTCGTTGATGAGGTGATCGGACTGCCAGATGATGTCGCCGTCTTCGGGGTCGAGCGCGTAGAGGTAGTCGGAGTTAGTGTTGCCGGCGCGCGTGGCGTAGACCTGTCCGTCGCGGATGGCCGTGACGCGGCTGCGCCAGGAAGAACCTGGGAAGTCGTAGGGCAACTGTGTAGACCAGCGTTCATCGCCGGTAAGCAGTTCGTGGGCAATGATGGTCGTACCGGTCGGGATGGTGAACGACTCGATGCGGCTGACGACGACGAGATCGTCAGCGATGACCGCCTGCTGCGCGACGATGGCGGGGAGGCTCCCACTCCATAAGATCTCACGTGCGGTCGGGCCGACTTCCGTCGAGAAGCCACGCCGTGAGGCCTGCCCGCCGACACCGGTGTTCCAGTCGTCAGCCGTCGCGCCGGCTGCGAATATCAGGGTGATCGCGATGACGGATGCACGGTGAGCTGCGTGTCGCATGGGCGTGCGCCTTCGTTTGTGTCCGGCGTGGCGAAATCGACGCCAACATCAACACAATATAGCGAACCGGCGGGGCCGGCGCCTACCCTCGATGTGGGCCGCGCGGAAAGGGAACGGGAAAAGAGTTTTTCTGACAACCGGGTTGAGAATCGGATAGACTTGAGGGAGGCATCCGCCAGTTCCGCGCTTGGGCGAGGATGAACGATGGGCAAGAGCAACGTCGAAGAATACTCCAATCCGGAAGCGCTGCGGCGGTTCATGAAGTGCCTCCTCAACGATGTCCGGGCGCTGGAGCGATTGCTGGACGAGGGGATGATCGAGTCGGGGGTCCGACGAATCGGTGCGGAGCAGGAGGTGTTCCTGGCGGACCGCTCCTGGCGTCCCGCGCCGGCCGCGGTCGAGATTCTCGAGAAACTCGACGATCCGCGGTTCACAACGGAACTGGGACAGTTCAACCTGGAATACAACCTGGATCCACTCGTCTTCGGAGGCGACTGCCTGCGGCGGTTGGAACAAGCGATCACCGAAGGCCTGAATCGGCTCGCGGAGGTCGCCAATGGGGTGGGTGTGAGCCCGGTGCTGACGGGGATTCTCCCGACGCTACGTCTGTCCGACCTGGACCTGAGGAACATGACGCCGATGCCGCGGTACTTCGCGCTCAACAACGCGCTGAAGCGCCTTCGGTCGGGCGCTTTCGAGTTCCGTCTCACCGGGACCGACGAACTGATTATCAAACACGACAGCGTGATGCTCGAAGCCTGCAACACGAGTTGCCAGATGCACTTCCAGGTCGGTCCGGAGGAGTTCGCCCGCCTGTACAACATCGCGCAGGTCGTCGTCGCGCCCACGCTGGCGGCCGCGGTAAACTCGCCGCTGTTGTTCGGTCGACGATTGTGGCAGGAGTCGCGGATCGCTTTATTTCAGCAGGCGGTGGATACGCGCACTCCGGGACATCACATCCAGGAGCGCAGCGCGCGGGTGAGCTTCGGGAGCGATTGGGTACACGAATCAGTGATGGAGATCATCAAGGACGACATCGCTCGGTTTCGCGTGGTGATGGCGGTCGCCGTCGATGAGGATCCGTTCGACGCGATCGGCGCGGGGCGGGCGCCGAAATTGAATGCGCTCCAAATGCACAACGGGACCGTGTATCGCTGGAATCGCCCGTGCTACGGAATCTGTGACGGCAAACCGCACTTGCGAATCGAAAACCGAACCCTGCCGGCGGGACCGACCGTAGTCGACGAAGTAGCCAACGCAGCCTTCTGGTTCGGGCTGATGAGCGGGGTGACCGAGCGGTGCGAGGACGTGACCAAGGTCATGGACTTCGACGTCGCCAAGCGGAATTTCGTCGCAGCCGCCCGGCTCGGATTGGACGCCCAGATCGAGTGGCTGGATCGGAAGAAGGCGCCGGCAGCCGCCCTCATCACCGGCGAGTTGCTAACCGTTGCCCGCGGCGGTCTGGAACGCTCGGGGATCGACTCGGAGGACATCGATCGCTACCTCGGGATCATCGAGCAGCGCGTGCACACCGGGCGCAATGGGGCGCACTGGCTTCTTGCATCGGTTGGGCAACTGAAGGGTGCAGGAACGCACGCGGAGCGGTCGGCGGCATTGGTGGCGGGATCGTATGTTCGCCAGCAGGAAGGCGCTCCGGTTCACGAGTGGTCGCTGGCGCGTTTGGAGGAGGCTGGCGGTTGGCAGCGAAACTACCAACGCGTCGAACAGTTCATGACCACGGATGTGTTCACCGTGCATGCGGACGAGGTGATCGACTTGGTCGCCAACCTGATGGATTGGCGTCATATACGGCACGTACCGGTCGAGGACGATGAGCATCGATTGGTCGGTTTGGTGTCGTACCGATCGCTGTTGCGGTTGTTGGCGCACGACGTGCCGCACGGAAAGGACAACCCGATGCCCGTCGGTTCCATCATGCAGTCGGATCCGATCACGGTCGCGCCGGAGACGCCGACGCTCGAGGCTATTGACCTGATGCGCACGAACAAAGTCGCCTGCCTGCCCGTCGTGAAGGACGCCCGACTCGTGGGAATTATTACCGAACACGATTTTCTTTCCATGGCTGCGGAGTTGGTCGAGCCTTATCTGAGAGAGTGTTGACGGCGTGAGCGGGGACGTATCGATCGCTACGGAGACATGGGCTGGGCTCGAGCGCGTCATGGGCCGCTATGGGGATGCGCCGGGGACGGCTCGAGGTGGTTCGGGAGGTGATCCTTCGTCGGCGAGCCGCAGACTTCAGTCCGCGCGGACTGAAGTCCGCGGCGTGACCGCATCGGGACCGACCCTGATTTGTGTGGCCGCAGTTCACGGGAACGAACCGGCTGCCGTGATTGCGCTTCAACGTGTGTTCGATGCGCTGGACAAGTTACGCCCGCCATGCCGGGGACGGTTCGTCGGCCTGACGGGAAATCTCGCGGCGTTGTCCCAAGGACGACGGTTCGTCGTTTCGGATCTCAACCGTCAGTGGACGCCGCGCCACATCGACGCGATTCGCCGGTCGAGTCCCGACGAATGGAGCGTTGAAAATCGGGAGCAGATCGAACTCAGCAAAGCGCTCGATCAAGAATTCGCAGCCACGGCATCGAGCGTCTACTTCATCGACATGCATACCACATCCGCGCACGGTGCGCCCTTCGTCGTGCTGTCCGACACGCTGCGAAACCGCGCGTTCGCCCTGTCCTTTCCCGTGCCGATCGTTCTGGGGCTGGAGGAGCGCGTCGGGGGGACCCTGCCCGGGTACGTCAGCGATCTCGGACACATCACGATGGGGTTTGAAGCCGGGCAACACGACGACCCCGCGTCGGTCGACATACACGAAGCCGCCGTCTGGCGCGCGCTTTTCGCGACCGGCATGATCGACGCAGCCAAAGTGCCCGAGGCAGACGCGATGCGGGACCGACTGATCCAGGCGGCGCGCGGCGCACCCAAACTGCTGGACATTCGCCATCGACATCACGTAAGGGACGAGGACGGTTTCGTGATGGAACCGGGGTACGTCAACTTCCAAGCCGTATCGAAAGGTGACATACTCGCGCGTGACCGGAGCGGACCGATCCGGGCGAGCCGGGACTGCCATGTACTGCTACCGCTGTACCAGACGCAGGGCGGCGATGGGTTCTTCCTGAGCAGACCGGTGAGGCCGGCGTGGCTGGCGCTCTCCGCTTGGCTACGGCGTTTGCGTTTGGGGGCTTTGGCACACTGGCTTCCGGGAGTGCGAAAGGATCCGTCGCGAATCAACACACTGCTCGTCAATCCAATGGTGGCGCGCTGGTTGGTGACGGAGTTCTTCCATCTGCTGGGGTTTCGTCAGCGCGGGCGTGAGGACGGGCGATTGGTGTTCACACGACGTGAGTAATCGCGAGCACCCGCGGGAGAATGCTAACCGCCCAAGTCAGGAATCTCGACGTCGACGGATTCGCTGGCTTGGCTGAACATCTCGGGAAGATCGAGCTCGCCGACGGCGCGCAGCGTGCTGTCCAACGGCGAGACGATCGAAAAATCAAACGAACCGACCAAGCGTCCGCCGATCAGATTCAATTCGATCTCCCCCGAAGCGTCACCGCCGATACATGCCCCGGCGAAGTCGGATTGGAAATTCTCACAAAACTGCGCGACGATCGAGACCGGGGCGGTCGCAGCCAACTGCAACAGCCCCCGGAACTCTCCGGCCGGGATAGGCGTCCCATCGATGTCCGAAACGTCGTCGAACAGAATCACAATCTGCGTGATTTCGAGAAGAGCGAACGAACCAGTTTGAATCAGGAGTTGATATCCGTTCGCTCCCAGCGCCTCCGGGGCGGCGCCGATCAGCGACCCGTCGCCAACGGCAAACGATTCCACTTCAACGCCATCAACGAGTAGCTGTGCGGTGAGGGATGCGTCCGTGGTGTCCGGCGGGCTGAGGACGCTGTCGGGCTCAAAGTCGGTTGAGTCGCCAGGGTCTGTCGTATCGACGAACACCTCGACGAAGTCGGTCACGTTATCGCCGTCCGAGTCGCCCTCGAGCGGCTCCGTGTTCAACACGAAGAACTCGACAGTGTCGGGGATTCCGTCGCCGTCGGTGTCGGGATCACCCAGCGCCGTGAGATTCGCCATCGCGTCCGCGCAGAATTCCTCGAACGCCTCGCCGCGCTCGATGATCGGCGGTACGTCGCCATCCGAGCTGCCGTAAAGTCGCTGAATCGCCTCGACATCGTCGTCGGTCAACTCGCTGATCGGACCCGTATACCTGGGCGACATGACCGCGCCCTCGCGCAGGCTGTGCTCGACGCCGAGCGCGTGTCCGATCTCGTGGACCATCGCCGTGAAGAGATCGAAGCTCCCCGCTCCCGACGTCAGACCCCAGTCCTCGATTGAGCAAAGGTGAATTGCTCCCGGGTTTCCAGAGCCGGGAAAAAACGCGTGGCCCAGGTTGTTCCCAGGGCCATCGAACGGAAACGGGTCGCCGTGGTCGCCGGCGCCGAAGGAAATGTTGACGTCGGCGCCAGCGCCGCCGCTCGAAAACGACAGGCCCGAGGCGTCCGCCCACAGTTGGAACGCGCGCCCGGCGACCTCCTCCTGCTCATCGCGTCCCACGCCGGGAAGCCGCTCCGTCAGACGCCACGTGAGTTCGGTGTTCGCCCAGCGGCTGGCTTCGCGGAAACAAATCACGTTGGCTGGCTGGTGGGCGAACTCGTCGTAACACGCGATGGCGACAGCGCCGCAGTCAGTACCCTTGGGCACCTCGGCAACGACGTCGCCGTTCACATTGCCGTTTCCGTCGGTACCGTTGCCGTTGTCGGTGGAAGTCGGACATCCAGCCAGCAGGCTCGCCGACACCACGATTCCGAACGCCGTCAGTCGATTCGTCATGGACACACCCTGTTCGACACGTGCTTGAACGCCCCCCCGTCGACCGGCTGCCCTGGTATGGTAGTAGCGCGGTTGGGTCACATCAAGCGCGGCGGACAAAGCGGTTCCGGTCACCCGCCGAATCCGGGAAAACCGCCGAACAAGTCTCCAAGATCGCCCAGGTCGGGCGCTTGACTGAAGTTGTCCGGAACGTCGATGTCACCCACCGCCCGAAATGTCATCCCGCCGAAACCGAACGACGCCGGATTGGTGATGCTGAAATCGAACGAACCAAAAAGCCGTCCCCCAGAGAGCGCCAGACTGATCGTCCCGGACGGCGTGCCGCTGATATTATCGGGGCACGCTGTGTCGTTGCCAAATAGGTCGACGTTCCTACAGAACTGTGCCGCGGCGACCTCCGGACTGCTGGCCGCCAACTGCATAAACCCATTGATGTCAGCCAGCGCGATCGCTGTCCCGTTCAGGTCCCCCGCGTCGCTGAAGGTCATCCCGATTTGACTCACGTCCGACGGGTCCAGGAATCCTCGTTGCATCACGATCGAAAACACGTCCCCCCCGAACCCGCCCGGCGGCGTCAACCCGACAATCGAATCGTCACCCAGCGCATACGAGTCCGCCAGGACCCCATCGACGAACAGCCGAACATCCAGACGGTTGTTTCCATCCGTCGTCGGCAGCGGCGGTATCACTACGCTTGCGGGGTTGAAGTCCGTGATGCTGATCGGATCGGTCGCGTCGACAAAAACCTCGACGAAATCCGCCACGTTATCGCCGTCCGAATCGCCCGCCAGCGGCTCCGTGTTCAACACGAAGAACTCAACGGTGTCGGGGATGCCGTCGCCGTCCGTGTCGGGATCGCCAAGCGCCGTGAGATCAGCGATCGCGGCCGCGCAGAAGTCGTCAAAGTCCTGGCCGCGATCGATGATCGGTGGAACATCACCGTCGGAACTGCCATAGAGTCGTTGGATCGCCTCGACATCGTCCTCCGTCAGCTCGCTAATCGGCCCACCGTAACTCGGCGCCATGACCGCGCCCGCGTCCAGGCTGTGCTCGACACCGAGCGCGTGCCCGATCTCGTGGACCATGGCCGTGAACAGATCGAAGCGCCCGGACCCGGACGTCAATCCCCAGTCTTCGGCTGAGCAAAGGTGAATCGAGCCCGGGTCTCCAGAGCCGGGAAAGAACGCGTGGCCAAGGTTGTTCCCACGGCCGTCGAACGGGAACGGGTCGCCGTGATCACCGGCGCCGAAAGAAATGCTGATGTCGACGTCAGCCCCGCCGCTCGAAAACGACAGGCCCGATGCGTCGGACCACAGGGCGAACGCGCGCGCTGCGATCTCCTCTTGCGCTTCGCGATCGAGACCCGGCAGAGGGTCAGACAGCCGCCAGGTAAGCTCGGTGCTTGCCCACCGACTCGCTTCGCGGAAGCAAATCACGTTGACCGGCTGATGCGCGAATTCGTCGTAGCACGCGATGACGTTCGCGCTGCAGTCGGTCCCCTTTGGCACCGCAGCGACGGTAACGCCGTTACCCCCACCGTTGTTGGTCGATGTCGGGCATCCAGCCATGAACCCCGACGCCACTACAATCCCGAACACTCCAATCCGTACGGTCATCAGCGTACCCCAAATAACGATTCAGTTGTAGTAAATTGCCCGGCACCAAGAAGAGTAATCGCCGGGGGGCTGTCATGTCAATCGGGATCGGCATAGGCTACCCGATCCTGGGGAGACAGTTCGGAGTGAGTTCTCGTTGGAATGACAGTCTTGACACGGGTGGATCCAAAACTAGCGGCATGGATGATCGTCGTCGGCGCGAGCGGGTGCGCGGTGTCGGGGCCCGCGTGGGTCGCGAGCGGAACGCACGGGATGGTGGCAACGGACTCTACCGACGCGTCGCGCGCGGGACTCGAGATACTTCGCGCCGGCGGTAACGCCATCGACGCAGCCACGGCTGTATCATTCGCTCTGGGTGTGACTCGGCCTTACAGCACCGGATGCGGTGGCGGCGGATTCACGATCATTCGATTCGCGGACGGGCGTAACGTCGCACTCGACTACCGCGAAACAGCGCCGCGCCGATCCGGCCCGGACATGTACATCCGCGCCGTGAAGCGTAACCCGGACCGCCGGAATCCGAGTCGCAACGGACATCTCGCCGTCGGCGTTCCGGGGCTCGTCGCGGGGCGATGTCTGGCACTCGAACGGTACGGGAAGATGTCGCTCGAGCGTGTCCTGAGGCCGGCCGTCTCGCTGGCGCGGGGCGGGTTCGCCATCGATCAGCACTACCGCGATTCCTCCGATCAGGCGCTGGCGCAACTTCGCGCCGATCCGTCACTGCGATCGTCGTGCGCCTACGTCCATCGCGTCCATCTCAATGACGGACGTCTCCACTCCGTCGGACACGTGTTGCGTCAACCGGCGCTCGCGCGGTTTCTGGAGCAACTCGCACGCGAGGGGCCGGATTTCTTCTATCGAGGTGCGTTCGGAGAGGCGCTCGAGCGAACCATGATCGAGCACCGCGGAGTCCTGCGCGCGGACGATTTGGCGACGTATCGCGTCCGCGAGCGAATGCCGCTCGTCTCCTCATACCGTGACTACACCGTAATCGCCATGCCACCGCCCTCGTCCGGCGGCGTCGCGCTCGTGCAAATGCTCAACACGTTAGCGCGGTTCGATCTCGAGCACTCGCGCCGCGAAGATCCCGCACGCACACAGCATCTCATCGTCGAAGCGATGAAGCACGCCTACGCCGATCGGGCGCGGTGGCTCGCCGACACCGATTTCGTGCCTGTCCCGACGGATCTCCTCACGTCGCGCCAATACGCGGCGCAACTGGCTGCCCGCATTGAACCCGATCGCGTCCTCAACGCTTCCGCCTACGGAACATCGGACGTGAAATCGGGCGCGGCGGCGTTACCCGACGACGCCGGCACAAGCCATTTCTGCGTGGTGGACCGCTGGGGAAACGTCGTCGTCAGCACCGAGACAATCAACACGTCATTCGGGGCGTTGGTTGCGGTGGACGAGTGGGGCGTGATCCTCAACAACGAGATGGACGACTTCACCGCCCTACCCGGCGAGCGCAACGCGTTCGGATTGATCCAGTCGGACCGCAACGCCGTCGAACCGGGGAAACGACCGCTATCGAGCATGTCGCCCACAATCATCCTCAAGGACGGCGAGCCGTACCTCATGCTGGGCGCGTCCGGGGGTCCGCGCATCATCAGTTCCGTATTGGCTGTCGTCCTGAACGTGCTGGACTTCGCGCTACCGATCGAACGAGCGATCACGACCCCGCGTGTTCATCACCAGTGGACTCCGGACGAGGTGTACTTCGATCGGACTGCGCTCCCGGACGTCGTCGCTGGGCTCGAGTCGCGTGGCCATGTGATGTCAAACGATGCGCGCGGCGGCGTCGTGCAGGCAATCCTGCGAACAACGACCGGGTGGGTCGGCGTCTCCGATCCGCACAAAGCCGGCCGCCCCGCGGGTTACTAACAGTACAGCGCAAAGTTAACAGAGCCGCGACCGTCAGGGAGCGGACATCCGTGTTCTCGGCCCCGAAACGCAGCGCGCCGCTCCCCGCGGACCTCTGCGAAGTGCGACATTGCGCTGTACTGCTAACACACACACTCGAAGCCGCGGACTTCAGTCCGCGCGGATGTCCGGGCATGCGTCCGGGCATGCGTCCGCATCGACGACCCACAACAGTTGGCCGGTGTGGGGGATGATGCGTTGCGCAGGAAGTAGCGCGACACATGGCGTGGGGGAGAGGACTTCGCACAAGGCGGCGGATTTCGACGAGCCGGTCACGAGGAATACAAGCCGGCGTGCGGAGTTGAGGATCGGATACGTCAGGGTGAGCCGATGTGTATCGAGCGCGGGCACTGCGTTGGCGACGCACCATCTCTCGGTCGCGTTCAGGGCTTCCGTGTTCGGGAACAGCGAAGCCGTGTGGCCGTCCGCACCAAGCCCCAATAGGACGAAGTCGAATTTGCCGTCGGGCTCGGACACGCACTCGCGAAGCCGTTGCTCATAGTCATCGGCTGCGTCATTCGGGGGAAGCTCACCTTTCATCCGGTGGATGTGATCCGCCGGGATGCTGACGTGGTCAAGGAGCGCTTGGGTAACCATACGGTAGTTGCTGGACTCGTCGTCGGGCGGGACGCACCGCTCGTCGGTGAAGAAGACGTGGACGTTTTTCCAGTCGATGAGGCTCAACCCGCTCGGGTCTGACAGAGCGGCGTACATGGCGCGCGGGGTCGATCCACCAGCCAAGGCAGCCACGAATCGCCCGCGAGCCGAGATTGCATCACGGGCGGATTCAGCAAAAAGCTCAGCAGCCCGGCGGGTCGCACTCTCGGCGTTCGGATGTACCCGAACGCTCGCGTCCTTTTCTCTGCTGGTTGGCTGCGTCATTGATCCACGCTCTTCCCTGTCGCTTGAGAAAACTATCGGATTCTACCGGCCCCCACGTACCCGGTTTGTACATAGGAAGCGCGTCCCCGGCGTTGTCGCGCCAACCCGTAATGACGGGGTCCATGACGCGCCAGGCTAGCTCGATTTCGTCGCTACGAATGAAGAGGGACGCATCACCGTTGATGGCGTCGAGAAGGAGGCGTTCGTAGGAGTCGGGAATCGCACCATCGTCGTACGAGTCGCTGTAGAGAAACTCCAACTCCGATGACCGCAGCATCATCCCATGATCGGGCACTTTTGTCTGAAACGACAGGTTGATCCCCTCGTTCGGCTGCACGGTGATGGCCAGTCGGTTCGACTCCAGGTCGCCGTCGTCCGGCGTGTCGAACATCAGATGCGGCGGGCTCGAGAACTGGATGATGATCTCGGTCGTCTTGTGGGCGAGCGCCTTGCCGCTGCGCAGATAGAACGGTACGCCTTGCCATCGCCAGTTGTCGATGTCCACGCGCAGGGCGGCGTAGGTGGGCGTGATGGAATCCTCGGGGACGCCCGATTCGTCGTGATAACCGGCGTATTGGCCCACGACGGAATAGCCCTCGACGCCGGCTGCGCCTCGCCCGCGCACCGCGTTGAGCACCTTGACCTTCTCGTCGCGCAGCGCGTTGGCTTCGAACTTCGACGGCGGCTCCATCGCCACCAGCGCGAGCACCTGCATCATGTGATTCTGGAACATGTCGCGCAGCACGCCGGCGGTATCGTAGTATCCCGCCCGATCGCCCACCTTGACCCGTTCGCCGACGGTGATCTGCACGTTGTCCACGTAGTTCCGGTTCCACACCGGCTCGAAGATCGAGTTGGCGAACCGGAACACGAGCAGGTTTTGCACCGTCTCCTTGCCCAGGTAGTGATCGATGCGATACACCTGCCGTTCGTCGAACGACGCGTGGACTTGGCGGTTCAGCGCCTGCGCCGACGCCAGGTCCCGGCCGAACGGCTTCTCGATAATCACCCGACGCCACCCATCCTGTTCGCTCGCCATCCCGGCGGCGCCGAGATGATCGACGGCCTGCGGGTACAATTCCGGCGCGATCGCCAGGTAGTACAAACGACCTCCGCCCGGATTCGTTTCGAGATCTTCTATTCGAGCGTTCAGTCGCTGATAATCCGCCTCTTGTGTCAGATCGCCCTGACAGTAGTGGATCATTGCCGAGAACTTCGCCCAGCACGCACTGTCGCAGTCGCGCCCCAGGGTCTCCCGCGAAAACCGGTACAGCTTGTCGCGGAACTCGTCGTCCGTCATCGGACGCCGCGCGAATCCGACGATCCGCGAATCGGGGTTGAATCGGTCCTTTCGGTGATTGTTGAACAGCGCCGGAATGAGCTTACGCGACGTCAAATCCCCCGACGCGCCGAAAATCACGATCGTAGCGGGACTGGAGTCCATCGAGTGCGAACGCTCCTAACTGGTCTTGACGGCGTGCCCGCCGAACTGATTCCGCATCGCCGCCAGCATCTTGGCGGCGAAACTGTCGTCCTGCCGACTCACGAACCGCGCCATCAACGACAGCGTCATCACCGGCGTCGGTACGTCCAGATCGATCGCCTCGAACACCGTCCAGCGGCCCTCGCCCGAATCGCTCACGTATCCCTTGATCTTCGACAGGTCGCGATCCTCCTCGAGCGCCAACGCGATCAAATCCAGCAGCCACGACCGAACCACGCTCCCATGCCGCCAGATCTCCGACACCTGATGCAGATCCAGCCCGAACGCCTCCTTGGCCTTGAGCACCTCGAAGCCCTCCGCGTACGCCTGCATCATCCCGTACTCGATCCCGTTGTGGATCATCTTGACGAAATGCCCCGCCCCCACCGGACCGACATGCCCCCAACCCAGTTCCGCCCCCGGCGCCAGCGTCTCGAACGCCGGTCTCAGTCGATCCACGACCGATGTTTCCCCGCCGACCATCAGGCTGTAACCCTCTTCAAGCCCCCACACGCCCCCGCTGGTCCCCTGATCGACGTAGTCCACGCCGCGTGTTTTCAGTGCCTCCGCCCGGCGCATGTCGTCCTTGTACATCGTGTTCCCCCCGTCCACGATGCAGTCCCCCGGCGACAGCAAAGTGCCAAGCTGTGTCACCATCCCCTCCGTGATCTCCCCCGCGGGCAGCATCATCCAAACCGCTCGCGGCGCGTTCATGGCCGCCACCAGCGCCTTCGGATCCGCCGCCGGCACCGCGCCCACCGACTCCAGCTCGCGGACCGCCCCCTCCGCCCGATCGCACACCACCACGCGGTGTCCGCCCCGAATCCACCGCCGCGCCATGTTCCCCCCCATCTTCCCCAGCCCGATCAATCCAATTTCCATCGCTCAATTCTCCCGTTCCCACGCCCTCCGCGCGCAAGCCGCGGACTTCAGTCCGCGCGGACGCCCGCGCATCCCACGCCGGTCACCTTCCGTCAACCCGTCCGCACGAGCGCCATCTTGCGCACGATGTCAGCCATCAAATCCTCGAACGAATCCGAGAACGACTTCACCCCTGCGGCCAGTAACGTGTCGGTGATCTCGTCCATGCTCACGCCCGCCGCCTCGATTCGCGTCAGCGCGTTCTCGTAGACGATCAAGTCCCGTTCAATCGCATCCGCGACGTGACCGTGATCTTGAGCGGCTTCGATCGTATTCAGCGGCATCGTGTTGACCGTCTCAGGACCGATCAGCGTGTCGACGTACAGCGTGTCGGGATACGAGGGATTCTTGGTGCTCGTGCTCGCCCACAAAGGCCGCTGCACCCGCGCCCCCTTGGCGGACAGCGCCGCGAATCGCTCGCCGTGAAAGACCTGCTTGTAACGCTGATACGCCAGCTTTGCGTTCCCCACAGCCGCCCTGCCCAGCAAATCCTTCAACTCCGCCGCCCCTGCATCGATCCGCGCCTGCAACTTCTTGTCCACGGCGCCATCCACGCGACTCACAAAAAACGAAGCCACCGACGCCACCTTCCCCACATCGCCGCCCCCGGCCGCCAGTCGCTCCACACCCCGGATGTACGCCTCCATCACCTTTGCGTACATTTCCAGCGAGAAGATCAGCGTCACGTTCACGTTGATCCCCTCGCCGATCAGCGTCTCAACGGCGGGGATCCCCGCCTCGGTGGCGGGAACTTTGATGAACACGTTAGGCCGCCCCAGGCGCGCGAACAGGCGCCGCGCCTCGTCCACCGTCTTGTCCGTGTCGTGCGCCAGCAGCGGGCTCACCTCGAGGCTGACGTACCCGTCCAGCCCGTCCGTCCGATCGTAGACCGGTCGCAGCAGGTCGGCGGCGTCGCCGATGTCGGTGACCGTCAGATGCTCGTACACCGCCTCCGCATCATCCCCCCGCGCGACCAGTTTCTCGATGGCCGCGTCATAATCGTCGCTCGACGTGATCGCCTTCTGGAAGATCGTCGGGTTCGACGTCATCCCCACGATCCCGGCGTCGATCAAGCGCTGCAGCTCGCCAGAGTCGATCAACGAGCGGCTAATCGTGTCGCACCATACCGACTGCCCCAACTTCCCAATCTGTTCAATTCGTGTACTCACGGTGACCTCCTTAATGTACGAGCCGCGGGATTCATCCCGCGCGGACGTCCGCGCCGGACGGATCCCGCAGCTCGCGCATCCTCATTCCAGACTCACCAACTCACCTCACCCGGTCCGTCGTCTTCACCTTCTCCAGTCGCCGCAAGTGTCGCTCGTCGCGTAACATCGACGCCATCTCCGCCCTCAACTCAAACCCGCGGTGATCCGCCCAAATCGCCGCCCGCATCCTAGAACGCGTTTAAGAAGGGCATATTCTGAACAGAGCCGCGACCGTAACAGGCGGTAGCGCCGCGAATACGCGCCCTCCGCATCCACAACGATCCCGCGTGCCACTTCTCCTTAAGCACGTTCTCAGCTCCCCGCGGCGTCGACCCGTTCCGGCGCGGAGCACGCAGCCCCCGGCTCATCGCCGCTCACCTCGGTCAACCCCGCCCCAAAACTCGATTCCCCGCCGGAAACAGAGCACGCGCCCGGCGCCGAGTTCGACGCACTCCGCCGCCGCGCCGCCGCCCGATCCAATTGCCGCTTGCACACAGCCACCACGTTCTCGACCGTAAACCCCATCTCCCGCATCACATCCGCGATGGGCGCCGACTCGCCGAACCGATCCAGCCCAATCGTCGCACCTTCGATCCCGGCGTACTTCGCCCACCCCAGCGTACTGCCGGCTTCGACAGTGACACGCGATGGCACTCTCGATGGAAGTACGGACTCCCGGTACGCATCGTCCTGCCGATCGAACTGCTCGCAACACGGCATGCTCACCACCCGCGCCTTGACCCCCCCGCCGCACAGCGCCTCCCAAGCCGCGACACACAACGAAACCTCCGATCCCGTTCCGACCAGGATTACCTCCGCATCCCCGTCGCAGTCCGCCAGCACGTAACCCCCGCGCAGCAACCCCTCAGCCGAAGCAAACTTGGACCGATCCATCGTCGGCAGGTTCTGTCGACTCAGCGCCAGCAGCACCGGCCGATCCGTCAGCGACATGATGTACTTCCAGGCGACCGACGCCTCGTTCGCATCGCACGGACGGATCACATCCAGATTCGGCATCGCCCGCAGCGACGCGATCTGCTCCACCGGCTGATGCGTCGGGCCATCCTCCCCCAGCCCGATGCTGTCGTGCGTGAACACGAAAACCGACGGCAACTTCGACAACGCAGCCAGCCGAATGGCTGGACGACAGTAATCCGTGAACGTCAGAAAACTCGAACCGAACGGACGGACCTTGCTGTGGGCCAGCCCGTTCATGATCGCCCCCATGGCGTGCTCGCGAATTCCGAACGCTATATTCCGCCCACCGGGATTGTCCTTCTGGAAATACGTGCTATCCGGAACGGCCGTCTTGGTCGACGCCACCAGATCGGCCGACCCACCCAGCATCCATGGAACCTTTGACGCCAACGCCGCCAACGCCTTGCCCCCGGACACCCGTGTAGCCATCCCCTTCGCATCCGCGTCGAACGTCGGCAACGCCGCCTCCCATCCGTCCGGAAGCGACCCCTCCTGCATACACCGCCACTCCCTCGCCAATTCCGGATGGGCGGCTGCGTACACTTCGAACCGGCGATCCCAGTCAGCCACCAACTCCGCACCTCGCCGCACCGCGCCGTCGCGCATGTGCGACCCAACCTCACCCGGAACGTGAAAATGAGCGTCAGGATCCCAACCGTACGCTTGCTTGGCGAGCCGGATCTCCTCCGCACCGAGCGGCTCCCCGTGCGCCTTCGCTGTCCCGGCGCGGTTCGGACTGCCGAAACCGATCTGCGTGTTGACCACAATCAGTGACGGGCGGCTTGACTCACCAATGGCTGCCTCCATCGCGACGTGAAACTCGTCGAGGTTGTTCACGTCGCCCACGCGCGCCACATACCAACCGTACGCCTGAAACCGCGCAGCCACATTCTCGGTAAACGCGATGTCCGTCTTCCCGTCGATGCTGATCCCGTTGCTGTCGTAGACCCAGACCAGATTGCTCAATCCGAGATGCCCCGCAAGCGACGCCGCCTCGCTTGATACACCCTCCATCAAGTCCCCGTCACTGCAGAACGCGTACACCCGATGATCCACGATCTCGTGCCCTGGCCGATTGAAGGACGCCGCCGACCATCGCTCCGCGATCGCCATCCCGACGCTCGTGCTCACCCCCTGCCCCAGCGGACCCGTCGTCGTCTCGACCCCCG